>JAUVCY010000102.1 GCA_030595585.1 Thermoplasmatota archaeon | reverse complement strand
AATGACACCAGATGGAGTGCCAGTGGTTGGAAGATCGAATGTAAAGGGATTATATCTTGGGATCGGATTGTGTGGCCAGGGATTCATGATGGGGCCTGGTATCGGAATCAATCTGGCCAATCTGATACTGAAAGGACAACCAATAATGGAACAGAGCACATGGGACTATATGGACCCATCACGTTCTTTCAATATTGATGGCAAAGAAAGATTGGCCTGATGGGTTGGAGTCTGTATCCCAACTTTGACAGATCAAATATGATCTGAGCCTGTCAATGTTGGGAGAGACCTCACTTTGACACTATATCCAAACACATATGTCAAAGTTAGGCTGGATCCAGGTCCGAGGGAAGAAGGGAGTAGAGGGTACCATTGAACCTTCTCCCATCCTTGTAATATCTGCTTCTTTCGGTCCCCTCTTTCCTGAACCTGCATTTGGTCAGTACCTTTGCGGACCGAACGTTATCCTCCAGGATCACCGCCTCTATGCGGAACAGTCCAAGCTGTTCGAAGCCGAATCTCACAATAAGGGCTGTGGCCTCGGCCATATATCCAAGGCCCCAGTGATCCTGACCGAGCCAGTAGCCGACCTTTGAGACGCGGTGTGTCCACTCCACCTTATCCAGGCTGATCACCCCGATCAGACTGTCGCTCTTCCTGAGAATGATGCCGAATATATACGAGCTCCGCTCCAACATGCTCTTTTCGGCCATCCTGATGAACTGGATCGCACCGTCATCGGGATAAGGGTATGGTATGAGAAGCGTCCACCTGACCACCTCGGGATCGTTCACGTTTTGAGTGATGTCGTCCGCGTCCGATTCCCGTATCGGCCTCAGGTATATCCTATCCCCGTCGAGAACTGTCCGCTTGTCTTCCATCCGGTGGATTAGCAGCTGTTTGATTGAAAAATGTTTCTACTTTACGGCCCACCGCTCAGGAGCCAGGAGATGGCCTCCTTCTCGTTATGGAAGGACCTGAGGTTTATGCCCCGGTGCCTCATTGCTCCCTCGGTAAAGGACTCCACATCACCGATCTGCCTCCGCATAAGCGCACATTTACTGATCTTGCCCTGAGCAAGAGGGGATACCTCCTTCGCAAGCTGGTAAAAATCCACGATCCCGGATGACTTTGTTACCCCCCTCACATCCACCAGAACCGATTTCCTCCCGGAACCCTCACAGGTCTTGATCACCCTCTTGCCGAAATCCACATTGCTCTTCAGGGAGGAAGGCCCACTGGCCTGCGCACTAACATATTGATCCTTAACTATCAACTCGATGTCATAGGTCATATTCGCCCTTCCCACGTATTACTATCATGAATATCGGAATCTCCAGATTAAATACTTTGGCTTATAATTTATAAAAAATAAGTATCAGAATGAATTGATAATGTGCATCATGGCTTTTCCAAAAAAACATTATATACAATAGCAGATAATGGCAAAGGCCATCGATACAGCCTAACTTTAACATGACGAGCATATATTGAGTGTTAAAGTGAGGCTTCTCCCAACATTGAGAGGCTCAGATCATATTCGATCTGTCAAAGTTGGGATACGGGAGAAGAAAGAATGACGATCAAGGACGGCGACAGGGTCAGGGTGCACTATGAGGGGACCTTTGAGGATGGGACCGTCTTCGACTCCACGTTCGGAACGGGTGCCCCCAAGGAGTTCGAGGTTGGCGCCCCCAACATCCTTCCCGCCTTCAGCGAGGCCGTCAGGGAGATGGAGGTCGGCGTTGAGAGGACGATCACCCTGGAACCCTCCCAGGGATACGGCGATATAGATCCCAAACAGATCTTCGAGATGGACCTCAAGGACCTGCCCGTCGAGGGCTCACCCTCCGCTGGTGATCATATACAGATCCAGCTGAAGCAGGGGATAGCCGTCACGGGACTGATCATATCGATGGATGGGGAGAGGATCACCGTTGACCTGAACCACCCCCTCTGTGGAAAGAAGCTCATCTACCGGATAGAGCTCATCGAGGTCATTAAAAAGGAGACGAAACCGTCGGATCCTGAAGTGTAAAGGAAGGGGCCTCGGGGATTCACGGGCCATCTATTTATACCATCTAAGTCGTGATATCCAATGTGGAACCTCTATGACAGGAAAGATGGACCTCCTCAAGGCTCCCAATCTGCTTTCTCTATCGAGGATCGTATTTCTACCACTGCTCTACCTCTTCCTGTTCGCCAGGTGGCCGTGGCCTCTTTTCATATCATTCTCCATACTGGGATCCACTGACCTCTTCGACGGCATGGTCGCAAGGAAGTTCAAGATGATCACCGAGATAGGAAAGAGCCTTGACGTCCTTGCAGACGCGTTCTTCGTATTCTCCACGGCCTTCTTCATACTCTATCTGTATCCACAGGTGATGATCGATAACCTCTTCCTGCTGATCCCCCTTTTTACGATGTTCGGGATCTCGCTACTGATCCCACTGGTCAAGTTCAAAAAGCTCATGGTGGTCCACACCAACATGATGCGCCTGTCTGTGGTGCTGATCTATTTCACATTTCTTCTATCCTTTTTTATCGACATCACTATCCCACTGGCCGTAGTTATTATCTCTTTTATGATCGGCATAATCGAGCTGATAACCATATATCTGGTGTTCGGGGACGTTGACCTTGACACGAGGTCATACCGGGCTGCAAAGATCAGGTATGGGGATCGGGATAGATGATCATCCCGTGCTTCTCTCGCGGATCACGTTGGCGATGTTGATCTTGCTGATGTACCTGATCGTCAGAAGGGATACGATGATCACCACACCAATTATTATCATGGACCCGATGAAGAATCCGGACCAGGAGAATATGATGGCAATATTGAATTCCGCGAATTCGTCTGCATTCGCAAACATCAGGTTGGCCAATCCATAGGCCCCTATCACTCCCAGTCCGATCCCCCATACGGTAATATAGGTCGCCTCAAAGGCGAGGAGCTTTGCTATCTTCCCTATGGAGGTCCCCAGGGTCTTCATGGTGGCATAGTCTCTCTCCCTCTCCTGGGCTGAGATCTTGAACATGGTATAGATGATGGCCGCTGCCAGCAGAGCGCTGATCAACGCCATGATATAGACCATCGTCATGAAGATGTCCGAATAATCCTCCAGCATATTTGTCATATCATCCATATGGCGTACCGAGGAGACGCCGGGGATCATAATGAGGCCATTCTCCACGGATATGATCTTACCATCCTCCGACATATCCAGGTAGACGATGTTGATGGTCTCATTCATGTTTGAGAGGCCCTGAAGTGTCGCCAGGTCAGTGTAGAAGATACTGCCAATGTGATTGTCCTGAATTCCGGAGATCGTAAGCTCCACGGTGGATCTCTGGTACCCTCCGGTCTCATTTATCGTGGGAATCACGAATTCCATCTGGTCTCCCACGTCCAGGCCCATTTCATCGGCCTGATAGTTGGATATCAAGATCTCACCTTGCTTAAAGCTTCCTTTTTCCATATTGAAATTGAAAGCCCCTTGTGTATCTTCCAGGGCATATAATAATCCCATTTCCGGGTTCTGACCTTCATCGAGTTCTATGGGGACAACCATGCCGTGATTGATCGATTCTATCTCTTCGAACCTCACAGACCAGTCCGCGGTCATGTTCTCGGGTGAGAATCCCTGCATCATTATCTCGTAATCCCAGTTGTTCCCTTCCGCCTCCCGGTCAAAGAGGGCATACATCGAATCCATGGCCATCATAAAGGCCAGGAACAGGGCGAAGGACATGGCGACCCCAAGTATGGTGGAGACGCTCCTTCCTGGCTTTCGAAGGAAGTTCCTGATGGAGAGCTTTACTGATACTGGCATCCACCTGACGCCTTTCATATACACGCCCAGCCTGCCAACTTTCTTCTTTGAGATACCCTCCCTCTTCTGTATCGCATCTATCGGTTTGATCCTCATCGCAACCATTGCGGGGATCAGGGTACAGGACAGGCACAATGTAAGCGAGATCAGTCCTCCGATCATAATGAACTCGGGTGAGGAACTGGTGTCTGTCACCGGAAAATCAAGTAACGTTTCAACCATGTAATTAAAAGAGTAGTTCAGAGGGATCGCGAACAAAACTCCAGCACCCGTTCCAAGCAGCCCAATGACCACTCCGATAACTCCGAAGTAAACAAGCACCGACCTATTGGGGACGCCCAGTGCCTTGAAGATGCCGATCTGCGGGCGGTGGTTCCTTATCATTCTCCGAAGGGCCATTACAAGGCCAAAACCAGAGATCGAGAAAATGACGATCGGATACATGGCCATGGTCGCCTTATCGTTCTCATGGTCGGTATAGAGGAGGTAACGTGGAACGTTCTCCTCTTTTTCCGTTGTCTTTACGATGATGCCCTTTTCAGAGAATATCTCCGTGATCCTCGCGTTGAACTCCCCCACATCATCGGAATCCTTCAGATGGAAAACGAGATCGTTGGTTATTATCTCACTTCCGTTCGAACCATGGAACAGATCCACCGCTGTCTGAATGGGGAGGGCCAGGATACCAAAGGATCTCTCCATTGGATAGAGGTTTCCTTCGAGAACCACGTACATAAATTCAGGAACGGCGACCTGCTCAATGATCTTCAGTTCCATTTTATCTCCATCCCTGAGGAGCGTGATCCCATCACCGCTTCCAAGGCCGTAGACCTGTGAGAACTTCCGCTCCGAGTAGCACTCCCTCGCGCCTGGATCGGCTATATGGTCGGGATCGTCCACATAGAAAAGCGGCCGGTTCACATCCTGGTCCCTGTAGTTTCCCGCATCATCAAACCACTCATACCCCCTGACCTGACCCTTCGTGGTCTTGACCTCTCCATCCACGGTGTGATTGATGAATACCTCGTAGACAAGACGATACTCGTAGTTTTGGACCATAAAAGAGATGGTATTGTTTTCCAGGATGGCGTCCAGTGTGGTCAGGTTGATATATTCGTCATACCGAAGTTCAACCTGGGTATCCATGAACTCGCTTTTATTGTATGATCCCTCCATGCTCTCCCATCGGACATTAGAGAAATTATTGAATGATGCGAACATACCAACTCCCAGACCGATGACGAGGATCAGAAGGAGATACTGCACCTTGTGTGCCCACAGCTCCCTAACTCCCTTTTTCAGGAAGGTCTTTCTCATCTTCACCACTCCAGTTGTGACACCTTGATCGGGTTGGGGTTCTTTGTCTCCTTGACCACTTTTCCATCCCTCAGGTAGAATACTTTGTGGGCTATCTTCGCCAGCTCCTTGTTGTGGGTGACGATGAGGACCGCCCTTCCCCCCTCTGCAAATGAGGTGAGGAGCTCGAGGATCATCTTGCCGGTTACATAATCCAGCTCTCCGGTAGGCTCATCCGCCAGGAGGATCCTGGGGTCCTTGGAGAGAGCTCTTGCGATGGAGACCCTCTGCTGTTCCCCTCCCGAGAGCTGGTAGGGATAGTGGTCCTCCCTTCCTGCAAGGCCGACATTGGCGAGGAGCTCCTCCGCCTTTTTGTGGACCTCTTTTCCGGACATGTTCATCACATATTCCAGGACGAATTCTATGTTCTCCCTTGCCGTCAGATTGGGTATCAGGTTGAAGAACTGGAATACGAAGCCAATGTTCTCCTGACGGTATTTGGTCAATTTCGACTGGCTCAAACCCTGGATCTCACTTCCGTTGACCACGATCGTTCCCGTTGTAGGGCTGTCGATCCCTCCTATCTGGTTCAATAGCGTGGTTTTTCCACACCCACTTGGGCCGAGGATGACCGTTACCTGGTTGGGCTCAACGGTCAGCGTCACATCCTTCAAAGCGTGAACGACCACCTCTCCCATCTGGTACGATTTGCTCATGTTCTTGATACCTATCAATAGATCGCTGGCTCCTGCATTCATCTCTTTTCCTCCATTTTATCCCTGTAATATTTTATGAATATCCCCTTCTCGGCTCCCAGTATCCTCTCCATGACATCCGTTGTCGTGAGGAGCCTTCTATCCTCCGTGACCTCGGTAATGGCGTGATCGTGCTTGCCCTCGGATATGGCGTTCGAGGCTCCGAATATTGCGACAGCTGCCTCGTAGGGGTACTCGGTATCGAAAACACCCTCGGAGATCCCTTGCTGGATGATCTTCTGAAATGGTGGGAGCACCTTCGGGTAGATCTTCTTCTCCAGCTTCAGGTGCAGAAGGGCGTTTCGCTCCTCGTGGAGGTAAACCATCATCCTCTCCCTGCCGATCCCCGCCGTGTTGAACACCCGGAAGTAGTAAAGCACCTTGCCGATCGAATCTATTTCCATGTCACATATAGCCGTTAACTTTACTCTGATCTCCTCGATGATGTCGTCCAGAAAGGCATCGAGTACATCCTCTTTTGACTTGAAGTGATAGTAGAACGTCCCCTGGGCCACACCTACCTTCTTTACTATGTCGCTCACGGCGGTAGCGTCGTATCCTTTCTCCTCGAACAGCTCTATGGCTGCATTGAGGATCTCTTTCCGTCTTATCTCGGGGTCCTTTGCTACTCGCACCAGAAACATTTTCCGCTCACACCCTAAACTGACTGACTGTCAGTCAGTAATATATCTGACTGGTATTTATAGCTTGTGATTCCGTTACGAAAAGGCGACATTCTAATCAATGGAACGGAGTGGGAAACATACGATCCGGCCGTCAGGGTAGTGGCAAAGATCCGTGCCGATAGGTTTAT
>JAUVCY010000297.1 GCA_030595585.1 Thermoplasmatota archaeon | reverse complement strand
GGGCTCATTCCAGTGTAGTACATGGTGTAATCTCCGAAATAGCCATCAGCCTTTCCCGGAAAGATCATGATGGAATCGGCGGATTTGGAGAGCACGACCATATCCAGACGGCCGTCCCCGTCCAGGTCGGTCAGGGCCTGGGAGATGGGGTCATATGCCTTCAAACTCTCGGAGTCCAGTTCGCTGACCGTTCCTCTCAGGAAATCGCCGTTGCCGTCGCTGAGGATGTATGAGACCTCGTTGTACCCCCAGTTGGTCATGGAGATGTCCGGCCTTCCGTCCTGGTTGATATCACCGATATCGATGGACAGCACCCCTTTCTGGGTCTTCAGGTCGTTGACATATCTGGTGAAATTGTTGGATCCCGTGTTCCTCCAGACGGACACCGTGTGGTACCAGGAGAGATATCTGTTCTTCTCGGGATCGAATATCTCCTGGTCCAGGTCACCGGAATTGGAGACGATGAGGTCGTCCAGGGAATCTCCGTCCATATCGTACGCCTCGATCGACTGGGGGTTCCTCTCGGTGGGAAGTTCGAAGTAGGGATCGAAAAAACCATCCCCGTCGTTCTCGAAGAAGGAGATGGAGTCATCCGTGAGGGAGGAGACGCCTATGTCCAGGTCCCCATCTCCCTCGATGTCGATGTACACGAGGTCAGTGGGTATCATGCCCACGTTGAGCGGGTCCATTCTGGCCCTGAGTTTCCCGTGTCCGTCGTTGAGGAATATTCGAAGATCGTGTGAATCCTCGCTTATCACCGCAGCGTCGGGAAATCCATCTCCCGAGAGGTCATCGACCTCGACCCTGATGGGGGCCTCGCCTAGGTTGATGGTCTGGACCTTCCTGAGGTTGTACCCCCCAACGTTGTCCATGACCATCATGTTGTCGTCGGCGTAGTTGATCACCACCACATCATGGTCCAGGTCGCCGTCAAGGTCTCCGTATCCCACGTCGGTTGGTGCCCTTCCCGCCTCGAAACTATATCTTCCGGGGGGAAGGATCCCCTCCACGTCCATGGAGGCCTTGATCGCCCGGGCATCGGAGGGCATCTCGATATACACCTCTTCGCCGTTGAATGTGGCCTTCAGGAGGACCTCGTCGCTGCCCCCCATGAACTGCGTTATTATACCCGTCTCCCCAACGTCATCCTCCTCATCGAGGATGACCATGACCGCGAGGTATCCAAGGATGATAAGCATCAGCGCGACCAGGGATATCATCGCGATCTTCAGAGGTCTGGTGTCGGGGGCCTCCTGTACCGTCTCCTCTTGATGCAGGTGCCCCTTGGTTCTGCCCCTGGGGGGGCCTTCCCGTTCCGAATGACGCGGCGCTCTTCTGGTATCGGTGAAATTACGCTCCCTGTTCATAGGAGGATATCCATCTTTCATTTAGCCACCCCTGTTACGTGCTTGATCCAATATCATATGGTGATGATATCATATCGTCCAGGTTATTAATCAATCCTCACCAGTATTTATACTAACTTGTACAAGTGTGGCATTATGGATCACGTGTTTTCTTGATACGCACAGACGTGTCATTGGACAAAAACACTCTACTCTACAGGATGAAGGGGCGTGGCCATCTTCGGATATGAGACCCTGAGCAGGATCTCGTTCTCCCTGCCTGTGACGGATGGGAGGGATGTCTCTATGGCCAGAAGGGGGTCGTTGTTCTCCTCCGAGAGGTGGGAGAGGATCACTATCGAGGTCCTGTTGCCCACGACTTGATCGAGAAAATCCCTGCACTGCTGGTTGGACAGGTGCCCGTTATCCTCCTTGATCCTGTCCTTGAGAGGCCTGGGATATCTACCTTTTTCAAGCATTGTAGGGTCGTAGTTCGACTCTATGACAAGGAACTCGAGGTTGGTGAACCGATCGACCAGGTTCTGATCAACATGTCCAAGGTCGGTTGCGATGCCCAACCTCTTGTCCCCGCCCTCAACCAGGAACCCAAAGGGTTCGATCGCATCGTGAGGGAGTGTGATGGGCGTTATGGACAGGGTGCCCACCTCGTATCTGTTCCCATCGACCACGTATACGGTATCGAGCTCCCTTTTCGGGTCGATGTACCAGTGAACCGATTGTGACAGGTAGATAGGGCACCCGTACCTCTTCGCAAGAGGGACCACCGACCTAACGTGGTCCATGTGTTCGTGGCTGATGAATATTCCATCCAGGGTGTCCGTCATCCCCTCTATATGCTCAATAAGGTATTTTCCAGGGAGCCCAGCGTCTATGAGAATGGAGGTATTACCATCCATTACAAGCGTAGAATTTCCCTTGCTGGAGCTTCCAAGGACGCAGAACCTGAGACGACCATCGACCATCAGGGATCCTCCTTGGGAAAATAATCGGATCCGTTGAAGTCGGAACCACTGGCGATGGTACGGATATCATAGGGTTTGGGGAAAAACGCCCTGATATCCCTTTTCTTGTATCGTTGGTCCATGAGAACGATCAGGTTGTGCTCCTCTCCCGACCTTCTGAGGCAGTTGCCAATGGTCCTCAGGGCGGATTGAATGGCGGGAAGCCAGACCGATATCACATATCCCAGATCGCTTGAACCCCTGGTCTCGAACTTCTTCCTGAAGTACTTCTTCTTCTGTTCGGACGCGGGTCCAGGAGGAGGGATGTGCATTCCCACCAGGACCGTGGTCTCACCGGAGAGCTCGCCGCTGTCCAGGGCTCTCGCTGTCGAACCCTTCTGCACACAGAAAACGGTGATCTCCCGGGCGTTCTTCACATCTTCGATAAAGCTCCGCCTCTCATCCTGGCTGGCCCCCCTCTTCTCGGTAACGGCGGGCCTCTCAAGGGAGTACATGTCAA
This sequence comes from Thermoplasmatota archaeon, assembly GCA_030595585.1. Taxonomy (GTDB): domain Archaea; phylum Thermoplasmatota; class Penumbrarchaeia; order Penumbrarchaeales; family Penumbrarchaeaceae; genus JAGLEG01. Next base: position 167 of record JAUVCY010000297.1, on the reverse strand, counting down.
GGTGGTCCAGGACGTTTCCCATCAGATCGTAAGAGGGGAATATCACGAAGGTCCTTCCCGGGGTGGTGTTTATCACCCTCTTGAGGTTCTCACCGATAAGAACGTAGACCTCTTCGCTCCGTTTTTTCATGGAGGTGTCCATGTTCGTGAAGCAGCAGATGTGGGTT
>JAUVCY010000204.1 GCA_030595585.1 Thermoplasmatota archaeon | reverse complement strand
ATGCTGGGTACGGCATGTTTGAGCTCCTCAAATGAATCCACGCGCCCTTCCAGTGCAAATGGGAGGCCGCAGGGGGAGAACATCTCATGGTCACGTTTTTCAAGGATCGTCACATGGCATTTTCTGTTGAAGTTCAAAGCGCCCTTTGACGCGTAGAGTCCGCCTGCACCCAGGCCTATTATCACTATCTCCAATACTTCGCCTGCCATATCGATCACCTGTCGTGCCCATGGGGCCGTTTTATCTGTATGCGTTTGGTGATTTTAACCTATCGGATAGCGTTTGACATGGTGGATGGCGCCCTTTCCTCCCACATATTAAAATATGCCCTTCGACCTCCACCGAAATGCTCTTGTACGAGCAAGAGGAGGAAAACCAATGAGCGATAACGAGGAGCTTCACTTTCCGGACGATCTGAAGTATACGAAGACCCATGAATGGTGCAGGATAGAGGGCGATGTTGCCACGGTGGGCATATCGGAGTACGCGACCCATAACCTGACCGATATCGTCTATATTGAACCCCCTGTGGATGGGACGGAATGCGAGCAGTTCCAGGAGCTGGCGCCAGAGGGGATGGTGGAGTCCGTAAAGGCATCCACTCCGATCTACGCCCCACTCAGCGGTGCTGTGTTCGAGATCAATGAGGAACTTGTGGATGGTCCCGAGGCCCTGAACGAGGATGCCTATGCCAACTGGATCTACAGGTCCAAGATATCCAAGCCCGAGGAGATCGAGGGCCTCATGGATATCGAGGCTTACAGGAAGTGGGTCAAAGAGGAAACCCACTGATGTTGCGTCGGTTTTTCGAGTTATCGGGGGCTGGTCAGCCCCCGTTTTTCCTTTATTTTATATTAGAGTAGATAGCTACGGTGTTTGAGGGATCATTTTCGGGGTTGTTTTCAATGGAGGATATGGTATACGTTGATTTTGACAGGATGGAGGGGTTCATCGAGGATGTATTCCAGGCTCTTGGTGTTCCAGAGGAAGATGCACGGATATGTTCTCACAGCCTCATCTCTGCAGATCGGAGGGGCGTGGACTCCCATGGGATCAACAGGATGAAACCCTTTTATTTTGACAGGTTAAGGAATGGTCTGCAGTCGCCGACCACCAGCATGGAGGTCGTTCGTGAGACGGCCACGACGGCCGTGATCGACGGGCACAACGGGATGGGTTTCGTCATTGGGGTCAGGTCGATGGAGTTGGCCATCGAGAAGGCGAAGAAGTACGGTATGGGGATGGTGGTGGTGAGGGAGTCGACCCATTACGGGATGGCGGGCTATTATTCCATGATGGCCGCCGAGGCGGATATGATCGGGATATGCGGCACAAATGCCAGGCCGTCGGTGGCACCAACCTACGGCACCGAGGGCATGCTGGGAACCAATCCCCTATCATTCGGTATGCCCACCGACGAGGAGTTTCCGTTCCTGGTCGACTGCGCCACCTCGATCGCTCAGAGGGGAAAGGTGGAGATGTACGATCGGATAGAGAAGGAGATCCCACGGGGATGGGTGGTTGGAAGGGATGGGAAGACCCGAACGGATACGGATGTGATCCTCCGGGATATGGTGAAAGGGGACGCCGCTCTTCTTCCCCTCGGCGGAGTGGGCACAGAATCCGGAGGACACAAGGGCTATGGCTATTCCACTGTCGTTGAGATACTCTCCTCGGCCCTACAGGGAGGGCTGTTCCTGAAGGATATCACCGGCATGAACGTTGGCCACTTCTTCATCGCGATGGATGTATCTGCGTTCACCGAACCAGGGGATTTCAAGAAGACGACCGGTGATATATTGAGAACCCTTCGCGCTTCCAGGAAGGCGCCCGATCAGGAGAGGATCTACACCGCCGGTGAACGTGAATACCTGACCTATCTGGAGAGGAGGGATGTCGGGATCGCGCTGAACCGGTCCCTTCAGGATGACTTCATATTCATGGGAAATGAACTTGGCATCTCAGATAAGATGCCGTTCTGAAGCTGAGATTTATTATATCCGCTCCGCCAATGCCTCCCTATGGCCACAAGAGGCGCGCTCTTCTACTATTCCGGGACCGGCAACACCGAGCTCGCAATGAGGTACGTGGCAGGAAAGATCTCCCAGGCGTCGGTGGACCTGATCGATATCAGGGCGGCCAGGGGGTTTGACCTCTCATCCTACGATTTTGCGGGATTCGCCACGTTTGTCGATCATGGGGGTCCCCCTCAGCTGTTTATAGATTTTATGGGAAGTCTGAAAGGATGCAGGGGGAAACCCGCTTTCATACTCATTACATACGGGGCCATGCCCGGAAGGACCCTCAAGATAATAGAGAGGTTGGTGATCAAGGCGGGAATGACGCCCATTGCCGGGCATCAGTTGAACACACCGGAGAATTTCGTTCCCATGAGGGTCAAGGGGACGACAAATGATGACCGGCCCAGGGACGCCGATATCGAGAAGTTCAAGGGTTTCGTATCGGACCTCAATGATATCCTGATAACCATATCGTTGAAAGGGGACCTGAAACCCAGGCCCATCCGGATCGGGATCCTTAACTCGCTGATACCTCAGCATGATCGAAGGAAGTCCAAAAAGAAAATGGGCCCACTTATTGTGGATAAGGCGTCGTGTATCGGATGCGGGAACTGCGAGACCGTTTGCCCCTATGGTGCGATCCAGATGGATGGGATCCCATCGTTCGACGATTCCAGATGCTATGGGTGCTGGGCCTGTTACAACCGCTGCCCGACCCAGGCGATATACACGGAGAAGATCCGGGGAGAGGGGCACTACAAGGAGCCAACAGAGAGGCTGAGGAGGGCGCTGAGTTATTGAGTAATTATATTTATTTTTATATTTATTGTTGGAAAGGAAAGTTTTATAAAATATTTTAATGCAATATAATGCAAATTGCTATTTTTTCTGTAAAACAGCGAAAAGGTTAAATTGATAATGGAGCATGGCCATCCATGGCCGTGGCCAATGCAAGGAGTTACCCAATAGGTGAGGAGATCGCCAATTCCATCAGCCACGGTGTGGGATGGGCCCTTGCCGTTGCTGGTCTGGTTCTACTGGTGGTCTTTTCAGCCATGTATGGAACACCCTGGCACGTCGTCAGCTGCACGATCTACGGGACCTCACTTGTATTGCTCTTTGCAAATTCCACAATGTATCACTCCCTCCAGGGAGAGCGCTCAAAGAAGGTTTTCAAGATCCTGGACCACTCTTCCATTTTTATTCTCATCGCGGGGACATACACCCCGTTCCTGTTGACCTACCTGAGGGGCTGGATCGGGTTCACTCTGATGGGCGTTCTGTGGGGGGCCGTTATACTGGGGACGGTGTGGAAGGTTTTCTTCGCAGGCAGATACAACTGGGTCTCCACCATGATATATCTCGCGATGGGCTGGTGCATCATTCTGGTCTTCAAGCCGGTACTTGAGATGGTTCCAACCAACGGGCTGATCCTTCTGGGATTGGGCGGCGTGCTGTACTCCCTGGGTATTCCATTTTATCTGATGAAGAAGGTCCCCTTCAATCACGCCCTGTGGCACATCTTCGTTCTCGGAGGCGCCGTTCTCCAGTATTTCTCGATACTGTTCTATGTTATTCCCGTATATACTTAAGTCCCAACCGTTAATAATCCTTTGATGATTAAGGAGTAGAGGAATAGGCCATGTTCGACCCCGTGATCCAGGATTCCATAGGCTCTGATCCGAAGAACCCCACCAGGATAGAGCATATCGTCATGAACAGCCACGGGTCGGACCTGTACGGTATGATGTACCGGACACGGGGAAAGGGGAGGCATCCAACTGCCGTGATACTCCATGGGTTTCCAGGGCATGAGAGGAACTTCGACCTCGGCCAGGTCCTGTGCAGGGCCGGGTGGAATGTACTGATATTCCACTACAGGGGATCATGGGGGAGCGAGGGGGATTTCAGCTTTCATAACGTGCTTGAAGATGTTTCAACCGCTCTGTCGTTCCTGAGGGATGGGAGAAAGGCCAGAAGGCTTGGAGTGGATACTGGTCGTATCGTATTGATAGGGCACTCCATGGGCGCCTGGGTAGCCCTCCTTACAGGACTTGCAGATGAAAGGGTGGAGGAGATAGGTGCCATCGCGCCATTCAATTTCTCCGCTCTGGGGGATCTTGGAAGGGATAGGCTGACCCGAAAACTGATCGAACGGGACCTGAAGGAGATGATAAGGCCTCTCAAGGGCATCACGGTGGATGGCGTGTTCGATGAGATGTGGGGGGCGGGGGATGAGTTCGACATCTCATTGAGATGTTCCGATCTGAAGGAGAAGAGGGTTCTGCTTGTGGGGGCGGAAAGGGATACGGTCTCCATACCGGAGCTTCATCACCTGC
>JAUVCY010000275.1 GCA_030595585.1 Thermoplasmatota archaeon | reverse complement strand
GATGACCCACTGCCAGTAAAGGTAGATATAGCTCGTATAATCGTCCAGCGCAGTCCCGGTAAAGCTCACCTCTTTACCCAGGTCCAACTCGTGGATCTCCAGCGTGTTGTTATCGTCCCACAGCTCGAATTCAGAGATGGCCGCCTGGACCTTTATTGTGATGTTATATGGGGCCTGGTTCTCACCTGTCGTGTAGACCTCGATATCATCCGAGGACTCACCTACATTGCCCGCATCATCCACAATGGCCAGGTTGATCCAGTACTGCGATCCCTTGATCAGCCCCCTGATGGTGAACTCACCTACCTCACGGCCCCCATCTACCTCCTCCTCTCCTGAACGCTTTCCGGTGTAGGTGATCAGGTAGTGATGGAAATCAGGGACGTCATCCCAGGACACTGCATCCCAAGTGATCGTGATCGAGGTGTCGGTCCTCGTACTTGATTCTATGGCGCCCGGCCTCATGGGTGGGGTAGTATCGAATTGGTTGATCGGTTCGATCGGGCCCGCGGTGTTGTTCCTGTCCACCAGAAGGGTCTCACGGAAATCAAAGTTCACCACCGTCACGGCGACATAATAGTCCCTGCCGTCCAGAAGTTTCTGGCCTGTGGACTCGTTGAACTCATAATCTCCCACCAGGTTATCCCATATGCTCTTGATGGGGGTCAAACCCGTTAACGACTCTATGGGCTCATCATCGTAGTAGATGTTGTAGTAAAGGAATTTGTCCTTGACGTAGAGCTTGTACCAGGAGACCACCAGGGACCCACCCTCATCCTCGGGGGCATCCCTGAGAGTGACGCCCTTTATCTGCGGCATGATATCCTCACCTGTATCATCGATCATGTACACTCCCCTCGCCGTATTGTTATCGTCAAGTACGGTTATCATGTGCCTGTTGTAATCCCTTACCAGAACGGCAAAGGAATAGGCCACACCACCTTCCAGAGGCACATCGTTGAGCTCTGTCACGTAAAGGACGCCCACGGTCCTGTCGGTTATGGTCGCTATAAGCAGTGCATCATCCACATTGGAGAACGAATACCTCTGTCCGTAGATCCTGTATTCCGTGAACTTATCATCGTTTGAGGGGGTCCACGAGATCTTCAGGGTAACGGAGTCGCCGATCACATCCTCTCCCGTTACACCTTTCGCCTGGGCGATGTCGATCTCTTGATCGTTGATCACCGTCTCGGGGGAGCTCATCTTGACCTCGGGGTTCAAATTATTGAGCCAGTTCACCGCGACAACGGCGGCATAATACTCCTCCCCGTCCAGTAGATCACCACCGCTGTATGATGATATCTCCAACCAGGCCTTCTTGAAGGTCTCCTGATCATCCGCTTTGGTTATCCGGTAATCGGGCTCCATATACTCGCCGGTCTCATTGTCCAGGATCGTTGTGATCTCCTCGTGGGTGATGTATACCCAGTATTCCGTACAGTCAATGGAGGGGGATGCCGACCAGGATAGGTTGAGCATCCCACCGGCATCCTCCGGAACGTCCACAAGGGTCACCGTTTCGATCGGAGAGAGGACCGATGGACGGTCCCAGTAGGGCTCAACGCTGACCGGATTTGATATGGGACCCTGGTTACCCTTGTCGTCAACACCCCTGAAGGCCACGAAGTACCTCACATGTTCCTCGTAATCCTGGGAGAAACCCGGCTTGAGCTGAAGGTTGAACATATTTGTCTCCACCTGCGTTCCAAAGGTGAAATCAAACTGGGGGAAACCGGGGTTCTGCAGCTCCCCGCTCCCGGAGAACGTGTAATACGTGTCGGAGCTCTCCCAATTTCCCTCTGTTATGGCCTCCCCTTCCCTTATCTTTATATGGAGCCTGGATACCTTATCACCCACAATGGTTCCGAAGTCATCTTCTCCGGGCCAGTTCCAACTGGCCTTGAACGTTCCCTTGATGCCGGTATCATTGGACAGTGCGATGTTCTTGACCCTGGACGGATTGATGTCATCAACTACCGGGCCTTTAAGGTCCTGAGAGAATACCTCGTACATCGTACCTCTTACAGCCTTGGTCCTAACGCGGAAATAGAGGTTCTCATCCACCACCTCGATACCCCTGATCATGATCGAGTTGTTCAGAGTTGTTTCTATGTTGTAGAACAGGCCTTTCATCGCATTGAGGCCGTGTGAGAACGTCAATGGATACTCGACGATGAGCGGCGAACCAGAGGATCTCGGATCTCCGTGAAATACCATCAATTTAACATATTCTGGCCTGTCCCCGTCCTCGTCCGTATAGTTGACGGTTATGGTGAATTCCTGATCGCCCGCTCCTGAAGGAGGGGTGCAAAGCAGTTGGGAAAGCTTGGGAGCCTGGTTCCTCTCGAAGAAGTACAATGCGCCCTGGCCGCCCACCCCGTAGAACGGCGAGGAGGTCAATATCTTCAGGTTCCCGGAATTCCGGTACTCCGCCTTTGTAAGCGAATATCCAAGCTGGTCACCTGCCGCCTCTCCGAAGAACTGGGCCTGGGCGTCGTTCGCCGATATCGAGGAGGTACTGGTCGAGACTGGCCAGAACGAGTAGATAGCGCCAGCATTCACCGATGTGCCGTTATCGTGCATCGGGGCGGAGATCGTTACGATATCAATGGTCTGATAGATGGGGGTCGATCCGATCGCCCATCCGAACCGGTCTCCCTGAGCGGTCCCGTTGAACTCGGCATCAGGTGACACCAGGGCAAGATCGACCTGTAGAGCACTGAGGCCGACTCCACTGAACAGGTATACCCTACCTTCACCGTCAAAGGGGGCTCCGACGAATATATCGAAGTTCAGGTCGAAATTGTAATCACCTGCTGATGCACATGACCACCCCAACCGTCCTCCGGGGTTCCCCGCAGCCGCGGCGGTCGCGCCGTAGATCCAGCCGTTCATCTGGGATGGGTATGCATAAGGGTAATACTCGAACATGGAAAATTTTCCAAGCTGGATGAAAAGCCCTCCCTTCTCATTGTCGTAGAAGGGATCTCCTATACCCATATCCTCGTTGCCATCGCCGTCCATGTCTCCCAGGTTCTTGACGAGGAACCCGAACTTCTCGTTCATGGCCTCACCCATGAAGCTGAACTCGTAGTTCGAGGTATCGCCTATCTTCTTGGACTCCTGGAGCATCTTGGAGATATTGTACATGAAAACACCTCCTGTGGGTAGGTCCGAACCGATGCTCTGGATAAGATGATCGTGATCGGGAGCGCCGACCGCCGCCACGATGTTTCCGTTGCCCTCGTAATCCAATCCAGCGACCGAGTGGCCAAAGAGCG
>JAUVCY010000198.1 GCA_030595585.1 Thermoplasmatota archaeon | reverse complement strand
GTCGTCGCTGCTCTCGATCCCTATTGTTCCATAATACCAGGTGGACGATGGGAGGCTGAGATATTCGTATCGGATCATGCCGTGTTCGTAGAGTATCACCTCGAAGGTCCCACCCTGCTGTGTATTCCACTCGATTATCAGTACCTTCTCGTCATCGATCACAGTTTCAAGTGAAAAGATCCTATCCGTGCCTGAACTCGTGGGACAGTAATCCCGCCCCCACCAGACCGCAAGGATCCCCCTGGGTCCGGATTGCGAGGGGATCCTGTTGTAACTGGTGAATGTGCTACCACTTGTCTCCACAAAGGAGAGGGCCCCATGAGTGCTAACATACAATGTATGTCCGGTGTTATAATTGGCTCCATAATATGTAAAATCAAATGGTAAAGAAATCAATGAGAGATGAGAATAATCATAGCCCGTATCATAAATTTCTACATTCGGATCATGTTTGATCTCAATGAACCCGTATTTGATCTTCGGCTCCGGGTCGTAGCTGTCCACCCAGGAGTACCCTCCCGCATCTGGATTCTCGGACATCTTCGATTCGGACTCCACCGCGATCATGGGAACCACGGCCATTGCGATCATCATAAAGGCGACCAGGCCGTGTATCAAGTACCTCATTGTATCTTCCTCCGAGCGCCGATCCGCACCTGTATGCCATCGGCTAATGGGCCATAAAAGGAGTGTTCTTCTATATATATTTCTATCTGGATTATCCATATTATATACCATTGTCCCAGGAGGTATGGTGCCTTCACTCCTCCCTGAAGAAGCCCCTGGACTGTTTCTCCTCGAACTTCCTCCTCTGGACCAATCCGTACGCTATCGCCGCAACGATGATCGTCAAGGCCACAATGCCCACAATTGCCCAGGCCATGATGGGGTCCATCTCGCTCTTTTTCTCATTCGGATCAGTGTTTGCGACGTACTCTTCAAGATTCGTCTTTCCGTCCCCGTCGGGATCGAGGTCAGCATCCCTGGGGTCCCTGGGGTCCAGGCCGTGCTTCTCCTCCCATTCGTCATCCATCCCGTCACCGTCGTCGTCGAGGTCCCCGTTATCCCCTATGCCGTCCCCGTCCAGGTCGGAGCTCTCCGAAGCATCTCCGGGGAAGGGATCCAGGTCGTCAGGGGTGCCATCTCCATCGGCATCCCTGTTCAGGTCTGGTGTGCCGGTGGTGAAATTCCATGTGATGGCCGATCCGATGGGAACGGATCTGAACGATGTGATCGATCCACTCAGCCACACGTTATAGGTTGTCATCTCCCTGAGCGGAGCGTTGAGCGTGCCCACAATGGTGAACGTGACGGGATCGTACGAGACCTCGAGATATATGGGATCTCCACCTATCTTCCTCAGGATCACCGTCTGTTCATCGATCGATGTCTCACCCATGGGGAGGTCGAACCTGACCGAGATATCGGTCCAGAGTTTGGCTCCCCCTGATTCCGGTTTTCTCTCCCTCAATATAGGGGCCCCTGTATCCACCCTGGTCCTGAATGAGAAGCTGTAGCTGCTCTCCCTGCCGATCCCCATGCCGTCAAGTCCATTGCCTTCCATGTCGGTCACTGACGGGGTTATGAACAGTGTGTGGTCCGTGCTGAATTTCAGATACCGATCCGGGACGAACTCTATACTTCTGGCCCCTATCAGGGAGATCGTTCCATCCACCTTGATCTGTGCTCCGTCCAGGAGGTAGAAGGAATCCCGATCCACACTGGCAATGGAGATGTTCTTGTCGAAGTTCACGACCACAGTGGTATCCACGAAAGCGGTCTCCTTTCCACCGGCACCCACAAAGGCGCTTACCACCTTGGGATGGTGGATGAACTGTTGGGGGTGGGTCACCATGATCGCATAGGAGTAGACCGTGATCGGTTTGCTGACCCTGTCCCAGATCGTTGCGTTGATGACGTAGGCGCCGCTCTCAAGGCCGGATGTGTTCCAGAGGATCTCCCCGTAACCCCCGTTGTCATCCGAATGGCCCTCGTACAGAACCACCTGTCCCCTGGGGTCCGTGTCCTCATCGTAGGAGATCGTAACGTTGGCATTCTCCTCTTTATCCGAACAGGTCCACCGAATGGTGAATAGGGAGTCCGCCTCATCGTTATTTCCATCGGGCTCGAGGAAGTGGATGACCGGGGGTGAGTTCCTTCCGGTGGTGATATTGATCGGTAAAGAGAAAGACCTGTGGCCGAACCCATCAGCGGTCATCATCATGATGGTGTATTCAGTATCAGGATCGAGGCCGGTGATGGTATTTCCGTTCTCGAACCTCTCCTTGGAGAAATGGTCGTTAACATATCGGTCCAGGATGGGCATCGCCCCCCTGGAGTAGGCGAGGTAATAGCCCTCGAACTCGATATCGTGGGAGATGGGCCAATCCAGCCTGATCGTATCCCAGGTCTTGGTGACCACCCGCAATTCAGGTCTCAGTGGGGATAGGGGATAATCCTGGGCGGTATTGGCGGTTGCCGTGTATGGATCTCCATCTTCGGCGATGAGGTTTCCAGGATTTGGATCGGTCCTGTGATCTATCCAGAATACCTGGGCCCTGTCCCCGTATCCGTGCACTGAATTGGTGTATTTGTACATCTCTGCAATGAAGATATCCGGATCGTTCACGAACTTTCCCAGTGCGATCGTGTTATCTATGATGTGTATCTGACCTGCGGTGTCGCCACCTCTGGATATGTACCCCCCCTTGATGAGGTAGAAATTTCTCACGTCAAGTTCGGTCCAGGCCAGTGCAAAGGCTCCTTCAACATATCCCACCCTGGGCATGGATTGGCTGAATATCGAGATGTTCTCCTCCACACCTCTCCAAGCTTCACCGAAGGCCCCGTCCCAGGAATTATCGGAGAGCCACCCTATGGAGTACTTGATCCTCCAGCCCAGGTCACCGTTCTCCCCCCAGGCTATCATGCAGTCTCCCTCACCCGAGAAGATGATGTCAGGGTTCTCCTGTTTGAGACCCTCCTCCTCCACGGAAGCCTTGACATCCAGGGAGAACGATGCGCCCTGGTCGACAGAGTAGGTGAAGAAGATGTCGCTGTTCTCATTCGTCACCGAGTTTCCGTTCCTGAGGTCCTGCCAGACGGCCCCTATGACGCCCTCGCTGGAAATGGACAACCTGGGATGAAGCTGGTCCTCGTCGGTGGGGTCCGTGTTCAACCTGATCGGTTCCGTGAAGTTCCCTCCACCGTCGCTCGAGGTCATGAACATGATGTCCTTTTGCTTGCCTCCCCCTGCCATCTTCTCCCGCTCCTCCACGTAAATGATGCAGAGGGTTCCCTGTGGCGTCGTCCTCAGGTAAGGCTCTGTTATATCTCCAACACCGTTTTCAATGGCGTGGCTGCTGGACCATGAGGAGCCCGTGTTATTGGAGGATATGATCCTCAGATGTCTATCGCCCCCGTACGTGTCCAACCACACGCAGTAGACATCATTCCCAACCGCTGCGATGGAGGGGTGGGGATCCGAGGGAAGGGTATCTCCCCTGTCGTTGAGTACGAGGTCGTTGTTGTTCATCTGGCCGTCTCCCCAGGAGCTTCCATCCACGGATTTGGAGAACCTCACCTCGTTCCGAAGGTCCCTGTTATCCGCCCAGACCGCGTAGAACCTTCCTGAATCGTCCTGTGCGATGTCGAGTTCCCACTGTTCGTCGGCCGATGGCTCGTAATCCTGGATCTCATGGTTCTGTGGGTGATCTACCCTCGTACCAGGTCCCAGGGAAAGGGCCGGGAGGCCGGTCAATGTCAGGAGCAGGGCGATCATGGCGATCGAGATGTGGTAGGCCTTCATGATAAACACCGTATTCGTGAGGGTACTTATGTGGAGGCCCCTTAAAATATTATTCCTCATATGTGATGGGATATCGCCCCGATCCGCTTCCAATAATTGCGAAATATATCTATGGTCCCTGGTCTTGGAGCAGTATATGTTCTCCAAGCCAGGCCAGGTCGGGCACCCGATCCATCAGTTCGTCTATAGTTCCAGGGCGGCTCCTGATTATGGATGCCGCCCTCTTCTTCCCGATCCCGGGGACGGCCTGCAGGTCGCCAAGGGACATGTCGTATATCCTTATCGGGGTGGTTATGCCCGTCGCGGACCTGGCCCCCATATCCGTTATTATCACGTCGGTGAACGAACCCTCCTCCACCGAATGGGGCACCCCAACAAGGAGGGGATAGCTCCCTATCTGTCTCCCGAACGAGGTCCTTCCCACAGAGGTCTCCATGAAGACCCCCCTCATTACCACCCCGATCGGAAGGAGCCTTTTCATGAACGAGGGGTCCCATTTTTCCCTTACCTCCCTCTTGAACCTGTTGAACGCGCTTCTCACCTTTCCATCCTTCCAGTTCGTGTGATATCCACCGGTCGCCCGTGGATAGATAACGGCCCTGATATTGACCCTTCTGAGCATCAGGCCCCTGTCGTAT
>JAUVCY010000247.1 GCA_030595585.1 Thermoplasmatota archaeon | reverse complement strand
TATCTGACATGCGCCAACTCCCAGGGGGAATCTAAAAAGAGCAACGTGGCCCGGGCGTTCCCGGAGGATATCAAGCCCTCCGTTATGATAGAGAGCCCGGGTAACGGCACCGTTCATAATGCGGAGAACGTAACGATAGATTGGTCCGGTGCGGATGGAATGAACTCCATCCTGAAATATGAGATACGGTCAGATCTCTCCGACTGGATCGATGTGGGCCTTAATACATCCTTCACCTGGGAGCACCCGGGCGAGGGGGTTCACAGGTTCGAGGTAACGTGTTATGACGGGGTGATGAACCAGAACTCGACATCCATCGAGTTCATTATGGATCGGACACCTCCGATCTTCACAACTGTAAGCCCACGGACAGGCTCTTTCCTCAACACCACCACAGTACGCGTAACCTGGAGCGCATTGGATGAGACCTCCCCGGAGGTCGTGGAATACCAGCTTTATCTGGGTGGGACCGAGATATTCCTCCCGGCGCTCACCACCTCTTATACATTCGAGAACCTGTCAGAAGGGGAGCACACGGTGACGATCAGGGCACTGGACAGGGTGGGAAACATTGGATCGACCCAGACCGTTCTCACGGTGGATATCACCATGCCCGAACTGGAGGTGATCTCCCCGGCGAAAGGCACCATCGAAAACAGCTCATCGGTAACAATTCAATGGAACGGGAGCGACTCCATTTCCGGCATAGGGGGCTACAGGTACAGATACGATGGAGGGTCCTGGTTGGATGTCGGCATGTACACCAGTGTGGTCATCGACCTATTGGATGGCCTCCATTGGGTCGAGTTGGAGGCATTTGACCAGGCGGGGAACACGAGGGTCGAGAGGGTGGAGTTCGGAGTGGACACCGTCTCACCCGAGGTCCTATTCCACTCGCCCTCGTCCACCGACGTCCCCGTGGATGCCTGGATAACAGTCACCTTCTCCGAGGAGATGGACAGGGATATCACCACATTGAGGATCGAAGGGACGGTCGGCCTCCTTGAGTGGGATGGCAACACGCTCATCTTCACCCCATCGGACCCATTGGAATACGACACTTCATACGCCGTTTCGGTCGAGGGAGCGGATCTTGGAGGCACCCCTTTAACGCCCTTTGAATGGTCTTTCAAGACCACGAACAATGGAGTTGTCAGGGGTAAGGTCCTGACCCAGTATCGCCTGCCGATAGAGGGAGCCTCTATCCGCATGGGAACCACCTCGGGGGTGACGGATATGTTCGGTTATTTCGAGATAACCCTCGCCGCCGGAAGCTACCGAGTAGATATCTCCAGCCCTGGATACGATACGCTGTCAAGGGAGGTCTCGCTCGAGCCAGGAGAGGTCCACGATATGGGCACGCTGACGATGGCGGAGGCGGTGATGAGGGGGAGGTTCCTGGGGACCATTGTGGATGATGATGGCCGGCCGGTATATGGGGCCATTATCACCCTGAGCAATGGCGAGACCGCCACATCGGACGAAGCTGGAAAGTTCTCGCTGAGGTCAGAGGTCGGTGAATACGGTTTCACCGTAACGAGGGTGGGGTTCAAGGATGGGGGAGGCACCGTCAGCATATCCGATGGTCTTGATGTTGATGTGGGCAGTATCAAGATCGAGAAGGTCTCCACTCCCGTCCAGGACGATGTGAACGATATGGACCTGATCTACCTGCAGGCCCTGCTTGCACTGGTGGTGGTGGTCATCGGCATCGCCTTCTTCATATTCCTTCGGAGGAACAGGGGCAGGGGGATGGGTGAGGAGTGATCTAGAACCTCTCACCGGTCAACCTCTCGAACATCGTGGAATAGAGTCCGGCCACCCTTGTCACTTCCTCGCCGGGAAGCGCCGGGATGGGGGGTTCCTCCACGCCCGCGTCGCGGGCCTCCATCAGCTTTCCGTGGTATCCGGACCCCCTGTAGAACTGGCGGACCGCCTCCTTGGAGAGCTCCACCCTTCTTCCCTGCGCCAGCTCTGCGGTATCCCAGAACCTGTCCTCGTCCGCGGTGGCGAAGGTATCGATAAGCATGATCTTCCTATCCTGGTCGAAGCCGAACTCCTTCTTCCCGTCAACGTGTATCATTCCCCTGGACTCCACCTGTGAATTGATGAAATCATCCACCTTCCTAACGGCCTCCCAGATGTCGTCCCACTCCGACCTGGTCAACTTTGCCAGGTCCATCGCCTCCTTCATGGTCACGGGCCTGTCCACCTCCTCGAGCTTGGTGGTGGCCTCGAAGATGGGCTCCGGGAGCAGCTCTCCGTACGTCGGAGCATGCCCGCTTGGGAAACCCACGCTCTCCATGGTGATCCTGCCCTTCTTCAGCCGATCCAGAAGGGATCCAGCGACGTAGTATCTTGATATGAACTCCAGCGGGATCAGAACGGAGGTCGAATCGTGCGAAAGCTTCGACATGTCCCTCTCCACCCTCACTTTCTTCACCCTCATGGTGGATGGGCCCATGAGCTCGATGAAATGGGAGGGAACGCCCAGCTTATCGGACATCCTGAACCAGTGGGCGGAGGTCCTGCAGAGGCTCTCCCCTTTACGCGGGATGGTGGATGGTATCACCTTGTCGAAAACGGATATCTTGTCGGTAAAAAAGAAGACCAGCTCATCGTCGGCCTGTGGCTGATATACTTCCTTCACCTTTCCTACCTGCAGGAGCTTCATTCCTTCCAACGCTGGTTCCATCTACTGTCCACCTCTAAAGGGGTTAGAAAACGAAAGGATAAATAGCTTATTCATTCCCGCTCTTCTTTTTCCTCTTCCTTTTTTTCCCCTTTTTCCCCTTGTCCAGCTTCTTCTCGTACCTGTCAAGCTCCTCGTCGATATCCTCGATATCCTCTTCGATCTCCTCCTCGCCGAAGATATGCTCCCCCCGCTCCTTGAGCTTCCTGGAGAACTCGAAGTATTTCAGCCCCCTGATGAGCGCCTGACCAATGGGAATGGTGATGAGCATGTATACGAATATCCAGTACGGGATGCCGCTTCCGCTGGGGTTCATGCAGACTGCCCCACACATCTCCCCGAACGCGGAGCCGGTCATGGGCCAGTCCAGGGCCCACATGGTGGTAAGGGTCGCCTGGGGAAGGGACCATATGAAAGCGTAATGCCACCTGAAGATCAGTATGACGATGACCATGGACATCATGGAGGATTTCATCTGACCCATCATCATCTGGGACTGAAGGGCCATGATGTCCTGGTTCTCGGACTGGAGCTTCTGGACCCTGGACTGGTTCCCGGACTTGGTGGCCTCCCTCACTGCCTTGTTGTACTCATTCATCATCTTCTGCTTCTTGGCCATGTCCACCCAATCGATCATGAAGTGCCTGATCCCGGTGGAGATCCCCACCGTCAGTATGCCCGCACAGAACATGGTCAGGATGGGGAATTGGCCGCCGAAACCGATGATGGGATACAGTACGATGCCGACATAGCCCGATATCGCATCGCCCAGGTCCCGATCGAACATGATCAGGAAGAGGAACCCGATGGCCAGGATGAAGATGAATCCGGATGGCCCCTGACAGCTCTGCATGGGATTGGGCATGGCCGGTTCCGCGGGTGCTGCCTCCTCGTCCTTGGTCAACATCTCAGCTCCTGAATGCATGGAGGGCCGGGACCGAGATTTGAACTCGAGCTAAGGGATCCACAGTCCCTGGTGCTACCAGGCTACACCACCCCGGCCATTTTATTCGCTTTCCTCCATATCGTTCCCATATAAATTGTTT
>JAUVCY010000151.1 GCA_030595585.1 Thermoplasmatota archaeon | reverse complement strand
GTGCATGAAGGCGGATACGAGGCCCACCTTCTGCCTGTTCCCCCTGGAGAACTCCTTTATACGCCTGGTGAGGTCCAGCTGGAACCTCTCCGAGAGCTCCTCGATCCTCTCCTTTCCCCTGAAATCCATCATGGAGAGGAGCGTGTAGAGGTACTCCCTGGCCGTGAGAGAGGAATATGTTCCGAAATCAGATGGCAGATACCCCACAGAACGTCTCACATTGGCCCCCTCCTTCTGGGGATCCATACCGTTCACCAGCACGTGTCCCGAGGTGGGCCTGATATAGTCCAGCATGGTCCGTATCGTGGTTGATTTACCCGCCCCGTTCGGGCCCAGGAAGCCGAATACCTCGCCACGGTATATCGAGAGGTCCACATCGATTATGCCCCTCGCCTTGCCGTAGTACTTGGTCAACTTCTCCGCCTGGATAACGAACTCCGAAGCCATGGTATGGAATGCACTACAGTTTATAATAGCATTGGACCTGCTGGATCACGCCCTATCGACCCACATCCCATCAGAACAGATCGTCGATAAATGAGCCGTCGCCCCCGTTCTTCTGAACAGTGGGCGGCGGTTCGGTACCTGGCTGCTGCGGGGCAGGTGCCGGGGCGGGAGGCACATTGGCCGGAGCAGCAGGTGGTTGAACGGTCGGAGGAGGTGCTCCCATGAACTGATCAACGGGAGCAGGCTGCGTTATCTCTGGGGTATCTGAAGTCGGCACCTCTGGTTCCACCGCCGCTGGAGGAGTGGTTTCCGGGATAGGAATGGTAGCCTCTTCCCCCACTGGCCCTGCCGTGGCTGGCACCTCATTGGGCACCCCTCCGGTCGGATCGACGGCCGGCTGTAAAGCGGTTTGGCCCGTAGCCGGGAGCGGCGGGGGTGCCGCGGGCGGAGGCTGCATCCGAGGTGGGGCCTGAGCTCCTGTCAATGCGGCGTTCAGCCCAAGGTCATCGCCGATCCCACCTGTTATCTCACCCTGGTTGGCACATTAAATATTGGCCTTCTTCGCCTCCTTGTGATCTTTTCCCCTCTTCTTCTCCTTTCTCTTCCTGGAGATGACCAATAGCATCATCAGCACGATCACCACGAGCAAGAACAGTCCCAGCCCGCACGCAGCGGCGATAGCTCCAGTTGACTCGAGGAAGGATCCATCGTCATCCAGGCTTCCCGCCGAAGATGAGGAGGCACCATCCTTGACGACCACGTAATTTAGCGTCCCATCTCCCAGGCCACCAATGATGGTGTACTCCTGTCCACCTGAAGGGAGGAATTCAGGGACGTTGAAGAGCCCCTCGTAATCGCCGTCGGCGTTCTTGAACAGGAGGAACTCCCCACCGCCCGCCCACGCCTCCCATTCCATGTTCTCGCCACCGAAGATCGCCGATGAGAGATCGGCATCATTACCCACGAAGAAGATGCCGAACCCCATCTGGCCGATGTCGTATCCCGAGGATATCTTCAAGGTGTTCACCCCTCCCACATCGAAGTCCCTGACCTCGGCGTATAGGCTGTCGCTCATGAGGGAGTCAAGGGCATTGCCATAACCATACAGTTGTCCCTGGGTATGTTCGTACATCCTGCCGTCCGTGGAGTTGTGGTCGGAATACCTTAGATCCCAGGGGCTCGGCTCACGGTCGGGAGCATCATTTCGATCAAAGGGGTCCGTTCCGTAGAACTCCTCCTCAGGATCGCAGATGTCGTCCCCATCGGAATCCTTTTCATAAGGGTCAATGGGATAGTCCCACCTATTTTCCGGGTCGGTCCCATAGTAGATCTCCTCCAGGTCTGGGAAATCATCAAAGTCGCTATCCTCGGAATATTGATCGTATGGGTGATCGGCCTCGTCCTCCGGATCGGTGCCGTAGAACAGCTCCTCCCCGTCGAACTGCTGGTCGTAGGTATTGAAGCCGAGATAGAGGGAATCACCATCGCTGTTCCTGGTATTCACATCAGTGGGGTAATCCTCATCATCCTCGGGGTCCGTGCCGTAGAACATCTCCTCGCCATCCACCTTGCCATCCCCATCCGAGTCTTCCAATCCCTCGGGATAGTCGAAATAATCCTCCGGGTCGGTCCCGTAGTAGGTCTCGAAATCATCGCCGTATCCATCCTCGTCGGTGTCGAACATCATAAGGGGATGGTCCTCGTCATCATGCGGGTCGGTACCAACATAAACCTCGTACAGGTCCCCATACTGGTCCCCGTCGCTGTCTATGTATCCGTGGGGAAAATCATTCTTGTCATCTGGGTCCGTCCCCTCATGTCTCTCGTAATCATCCGTGAAACCATCCCCATCCGTATCGGATATCCCCGACGGATAGTCGAACATGGAGAGGTGATCGGTGCCAACCTCCTGCTCGAAAGCGTCCGAGAAACCATCGGTATCCGTATCCTCCCAGCCGAACCCCACGAAAGGAGATGGGTGGTATCCTACATCCGTCTCGAGATCCAATGTCACCGTTCTATCGCTGTTGGTGGGGGCATCAAATGTGACCGAGAAGACCCCGGTATCGTTGGTCATCGCCCTTCCGAAACCGAGTACCTCGTTGTCGTTGTGAGCGTAATAGTATACTTCGCCGTTCTCTATGGGTTCACGGTCTATGAATCCCCAGTACCGGTGGGTGATCTCCTTCTCATCCACATTGAACGACTCGTCCAGTGTGGTGGCCCTGAAACCCCGCCCGTAGGGTTCAGGGACGTAGTACACCGGGTCCGGATCCTCATCATCCATCGCCGGAAGGATATCCCCCTCGAAGGTCTGATTGAAACCATCTTTCTCAACCCACCCCTCCAGATAGAGGTGTTTGGTGACCTCGGTGATGGTGAACTCGGCCTTCCCCTCGCCGTCTGTCATCTTCCGGTCATGTATATATCCGTCCGAATAGGATTCGAAGAATATCTCCGCCCCCGGCACGGGTACTCCGCCCATATCCGCCACGTGGAGCTCGAACGTCCTGTCGTTCATGTCGGAGGAGATGTCGTGAAACCACACCTGGTAGAAATCTATCTCCAGACCGAGATCCAGCCACTCCCTGTCATCCTCCGTTTCGACCTCCACCTCCACCTCTATCTCAACGCTGTGCTTGAGATCGGCAGGGATTGTCAGGATTGCGTCATAGGTCCCAACTGAACGATTATCGTAGGAAATTTCATTATCCTCCCACAGGTAAGAATCTTCCAAATTCCCGTATTCCGGGTAAACCTCGTAAGAAATATTGATCGATCGGGGGTTCACCAGCAACCCGTCCTGGGTCACCATCACCCTGAACTCTACGCTCTCCCCGGGCCCCCACGGATATCCAGAGGGGTCAATGTACTCGTAATCGATGTTGAGCCCCTTCTGCTCCAGTTCCGTCGGTTCCAGCCTGACCACGGTCGGATCGATATTGTCCCCGTCGTAGAGGTAGTCGTACTCCTCATCCTCCTCCCCACTCCACGACCTGGTCATGAAAACGCTCCTATCCTCGGACAGGTCAACGGAATCATGGAAGTAGGCGAACCCGTACGTTGACCCTACCAGGTCACCGGCGGCCAGGTTGATCTGCCCCTCGTAGATCCCCGTACTCACTTTCGTCGTGTAGATCTCCCTGCCTTCGCCGAACGATCCCGATCGGAACGTGACCGTGGGGGGCGAATCCACATCGACCCTCTCACCCTTATCGAACGTATGCACCTCGATCCCGGGTGCATCTCCGGAGCCGAAGCTGCCCTCCTCACAGATCAGGATGGCGAAGAGCCCATCCTCGTGGGCCATCGCTGTCGGCGCGATCATCACAAGCAACATGAGGGCGAAGAATATCGCCATTGACCTCCTACCTATCATTCCCATACTCTCCCTGCAGGCCACAAAGGTTTCAAATTATTTAACGATAATCTGATAGAAATAAAAAGATGGCCGCCGGTTGGACCCGGCGGCCGGAGGTCCGATCTATACGAAGGTGATCGAGGTCAATCTGTACTCGAAAGAGTCGGTTGAACCGCCCTCGGTGACCCTCCACTGGAACAGCAGAGGTATCGGACACGATATTGCGATGACAGCCTTATTCACAGCGTTATCGTCATTTGCATCCAGCTTGGTAATTGCCTCCCATGCCTCGAACGTGTGATCGCCGACCGTGTGCTCAACTTTATTGGTTGATGTACTCAATCCAACTGCTCCAAAAATATCGATGCCTGTTTTCCTTCCATCCCTGAAACCCTTCTCGTAGTTGAGCCAGAATCCACCCCAGAACGAGGTGTAAAGGTGGGTGAAAATATCTTTCTCCACGTCCTGGTTCATAGATCCTGCGCTGTCGATCTCACCGTTTACAACTATGTAGTCATTCATGGTCGAGCTGGAATTCGCCGAATTGGGGTTCTCCCAGGTATAATATTCGCCATCGGAATCCCAGCACTCCACCTTGGCCCAGAAATCGAACACGGAATAATGTGTTGAATCCTGGTCATCATCCACCTTGATGAACACCCTCATTGAATACCATGTTGGAAAGTCCTCGATATCCGAGGTGATATTGTAATGAACGACATAGCAATCAATTGTGCCCACCGTAACAGTGGAATAGTTACCAGTGCCGTAATCGTATTCCATGCCGCGGATCTCGGTGGACAAAACGCCCTCGTAGATCCCACCGATGATGTACTCAACGCTCTCCCCGCCCCTGAAGATCGTCTCGGTATAGGAGAACGTGCTCACTTTTCCCTGCTCTCCGCCGGTGGTATTGACGACAGCCTCGTAATCGTAGGCACTGTTCCAGAATTCAACTGGCCCTTCGCCCTCTTCATCTGTCACCTCAATACATCCGGTCAGAAGCACCATCATCACAACTATAGCTGCGGACAGAACCGTAATAGATCCATTTTTCATAATACCACATCCTTTCAAGAACTCCTTCCCAGGAGGCGTCAAGCTATCCCTGTGAATGTTATTTAACAGTTGCTTATCCGCCCCTGGGCCCAGATCACTCTTCCGATGCGCTATCGGGGGCAGGGGGCTCACCCGACCGGCTCCTTTTCTTCGCCCTCACGAAGAGGACGGCGATAAGGAGAAGGAGGAACATGGCCCCAAAGGCCGCCAGCCACAGGATCAGTACGGCGGGGGAAGACCCATCCACGGATGATATCTGTTCATCCAGCGGTTCGACCACCAAGTGGAAATACGCCTCTCCCGTGTTGCC
Source organism: Thermoplasmatota archaeon (assembly GCA_030595585.1). Lineage (GTDB taxonomy): Archaea > Thermoplasmatota > Penumbrarchaeia > Penumbrarchaeales > Penumbrarchaeaceae > JAGLEG01. The sequence continues at coordinate 307 of JAUVCY010000151.1, read as the reverse complement.
AGCCTCATCGGTTACCACAAGGGTTATCACGAACTCTCCCTCGGGGATATCCTCCCAAATGAACACCCCTCCACCCTGGTAGGTGATATCCGTCCCGTTCACCAACCATTGAAATGAGATTATCCCCACGTTGTCCCAGGAAGGGACCCCCGACAGGTAGATCGTTTCACCCGCGTTCAATGTGCCGGATGTGAGGTTGAAGGCTGGGATGGGGGAAGTGATATCCATTACGGTCACCGACCTTGATACTGAGGATTCGAGGCCGTCGTTATCCCGTGCAAGCAGGGTGATGGTGTACCGGCCGGGG
>JAUVCY010000290.1 GCA_030595585.1 Thermoplasmatota archaeon | reverse complement strand
GAGTACCTTCAGGACCTTGGCATCAATGGAATTCGCCTTGACCTGGACCATCACTCCCCCTCCGCAATATCGATGAAGGTCCTCTTGAAGACCTTCCAGGGCGTGTCCGTCTTAACGAGAGTCGGAGAGAACCTGCTCCTGCTGACACCGAACCCCTTCGCTTTCAATGCCTCCATCAACGACGAGATGCGGGGGGGCGACATCCTCAATTCGCTTGCAACGGCATTCGTATCATATCCGCCGGGAGGGAGCCCGTTCTCCGATTGGGCCGTTTCGAGCATGGACTTGATGCGTTTGTGTGTCCTCATGTAGGCGAACCTCTCCCCCTCCATGGCGCTCAACATCCCGGTCACCAGGTTCCTATCCTCCAAGGGACCCACCCAGAGAGGTCCCAACACCTTTGGACTCCCATCCACGGCCGTGATGTCCTCCAGCCTGTGGATCACCTCGACACGCCCGTTATCGTCCAGCAGGATATAGCCTACATTCTTCAGCGATCCATCCGTACGGCCCGCACCCCGCCCCAGTTTGACGTACCCCCGTACGAAGTGGTCGGAGGTGTAGAAGAAAAGGGGGCTGACCGACCTCTCCAGTGATGCTGCTGTCCTGGTCAGGTTCCCCAGAAGGGCCCTGCAGGAGAGTTCATGCTGGAAGTCCGTTCGGTGCAGCTGCGTGTCGTATCTTCTCCTTGCCACCCTTGGTAGGGATCCGGTCAGGGCTGCCGTGTCGGTTGCCGTAACGGCGAGAACGCCGCCGTTCAGGAGTGAGGATATCGCATTTCTGATAAATGGTGCCGGGGACCCGAACGGGTCCACGTCAACGTACGAATGTCGGTTCCTGATAAGGTGGCCGTTCAGCTCATCCACCTGAAAATCAACCTCCACGCCGTTCGTGATACAACCCTCACGAGCAGTTCTGATCGATGCCTCATCGATGTCTATGCCCTTGATGGCCACCTCCCTGGAGCAGCTCAGTTCCCTGGCGAACCTTAGGGCCCTTATCCCGGACCCGCACAGGCCGTCAAGGATGGAGATGGACCTGCCTGGCAGCTGGCCGTTCTCAAAAAGTGTATCCACGAGGATGATGGAGAGGTCCCTGTTGTTCACCATCGCCGGATTGTAGAACACCCCTCCCCTGACACCGGGTCCCCTATCCCCTCCTGTGGGGTCCACATCAAGGAACACCTTTCCCTCTGATCTCCGACCGGCTGACCAGACTTCTATTTCAGGCATGGCAGGCCCTTATCATATTCAATGGGGTTTTTAAGGCTATCCCTATGAATACTCTCTCCAGTTGTTCTTGCATTTGGTACATCTGTAGAATCTGGTGGTCGCCTCATCCGCGGACCTGGTCTGCCTGAGGTGCCAGTATGCGCCAACATTCTCGCACTTCTCGCATATTACCGATTTATCAATGGGCATTGTATCCAGGTCCTCGAAGACGGGCACATCCTTGAGATCCTTCTCAAGTTCGCGGAGCTGGGTATTTGCCATTTTTTCATCCAGATCCTTGATGTAACCGCATCTGAAGCATTTCATCTGCTCTCCGTCTGGTCTCAAAAGGGACTTACACTGTGGACAGAACATGGTGACACCGTATCTCTTGCTATTATGGTTCATATCACGATAGTTTTTAAACGTTTTCGTTGCGGGAAAATGAAATCTCCCCCGAATCTGATGGTGTCGGGGTGAAGATAATATAATAAAAGGTCAATTCGTCATCATCACATGGGAGCCGATGAGATGAGCGATTCTGTATTCTATCCGAGATGTCCTCTTTGCAACAAGGGGACCATGATCCCCGTGGAGATAGGTGCGGGGTTGGAGAAAGATGTGAAGTATCGGTGCACCGATCCCAAATGTGGGGTCCGCTTCGATAAACATGGCTACGAAAGGTATGATCTGGAGCGTCAGGATTGGATAAGGCTCGAAAAGTGATACCATGTTCTTTCCGGATCCTTTTTTGGACGATAGGGCGATGGAGGTCCTCGATGAGGCGGAGGAGGTCTCCAATTTCAGATGTTCACACTGCTACATGAAGATAAAGGGCAAGGTCTACAGGGACGGCCTCAAGTATTTCGACGGCTACTGCTACTCTCTGCGTTACATCCTCAAATACCAGGAGAACGAGATCGAGGTCAACAGGGACGATAGGTCGATAAGGACGATAGGGAACGATGTCTGAAAGCTATAATAGGCCCGAGGCGATATAGGGCCAGTATCGAGACCAGGTGTGGATGATGAAGGTGACCGTTGAGAACATCATAGCAGGCTCCGTTTTGGAAGGTGATATCGATATCGAGAGGATCAGCTCCGCCCTTGAGGGGGCGAGGTTCCAACCGGAGGTAATGGACGGCCTGATCTACGAACTTACGGACCCGAGGGCAGATATATTCCTGCTTCGCAACGGGGTGATCAAACTGCATGGGGTCACATCAAAGGAGGATCTCGCGGGGGCCGTTAAGGGATTTCTGTCAGTTCTCTCCGCCAAGGGTTTCAAGCTGAAACACAAGGGCCCATTGTCCATCCAGGAGATCATCGCCTCGGTAGAACTTGAGAGAAGATTGAGCCCTAAGGATATATACGATGAGTTCAAGAAGGATGGGATACACTACGATCCCAACGAGCTTCCAGGCTTTCACCTGAACATAGGTTCATCCAGAATAGAGATCCTGATCTTCCCCGAGGGTAAGGTGATATCCCGGGGAGCAACCGACATCTCCGATGCGGTGTCAAGCCTGGAGATGGTCCTGGGCAGGTTATCATGATGTACCGGTAGGGGAAAGAGATGGAATCGCCCCCCATTTTGGACGGACATATGCACCTTGACCCCCACGGACCCACGCGGGAGTCGATAGTGGCCTTCATGAAAAGAGGCGGTACACACCTCATAGTGGTTCACAAGCCCTATTCTGATATATCTATCTCATCGTTGGATGACTATCGGAGGTCCTATCAACAGACCGTGGACCTGACCGATACGGCGAGGTCTTTCGGGGTCACTGCATGGTGCCTTCTGGGCCCCTATCCCGTGGAGCTGGTCAGGATAGCTAAAGAGCAGGGGTTGGAGAGGGCATTGGAGATACAGCT
>JAUVCY010000307.1 GCA_030595585.1 Thermoplasmatota archaeon | reverse complement strand
CGGACCTCACCTCTGCTGATGATAACGGAGACGGGATCGTGGACACACATTATCCCATCATTCAGGATCATGCCTATGACTACTACCCGTTGACTTATTCCCCCCATCTCCCGGGCCCACCCCGGATCGACTCATATGAGGTGAAGGACGACAGGATCAGGCTCAACTGGACCCTCCCACCCACCGAATATGTCGGAGGATCCATCAGGATATATCGTGGGATAGACATAGACCAGCTACAATATGTTACCATACTGTCCGGGCACGCCACGGAGTTCACCGAAAAAACCCCGATCGTGGAGGGGAGCATTTTTTACATGGTATCCCTGGAGACCACCTGGGAAAGTGAGATCTATTCCTGTCCGTATGAGGTGGAGATAAACCTGGCCCCACCCGAAGTGGAGATAACCGATCCGGTGGATGGAGCCTACGTGAACGATCTCAACCTGACCATCAGCTGGAAGATGTACGATGATGGGGCCGGCCTCGATCACGTTGAGATGTCGCTCAACGATGGGGAGTGGGTCAATATCGGCCTTCGGTATCAATTTGACCTGTACCATCTCCTCTCCGCCGGGTCGATCGATCCGGTGGAAGGGCATTATTCCATCTCTGTCAGGGTATATGATCGCGTTGGCCTGCACTCCACCGATACGATCGATCTATTCCTTGATGGGACAGACCCGGTCGTATCCATAATATCTCCCGAGGCTGGCAACTACCTGAAGGGATCATCTTTCCTCGTTGAGTGGAGCCACGAGAGCGACGTGTCGGGCATCTCACATTTTCTGGTGAAAATGGATGAGGAAAAGGAGCTTCTGGTGGAGGGGAACAAGATCATGTACTACGATCTGGAGGATGGACGGCACATGATCTCCGTGACCGCCCTTGACAATGCGGGTAACCGTGATACGTGCCACTCACATTTCTATGTGGACAATACTGCTCCATACCTCAACATCAGGACCGAATTCTCCGGGGGTTACTCGGCCAGCAGGAATATCCTGCTGGAATGGGATTCCCACGATGATCTATCCGGGCTGGACCGCCTGTTGCTCAAGGTCGACAGCAATTTGTGGATCAAACCCGATGGTGAGGGTTATCATGCTGTAACCAACCTTGAAGAGGGGCTTCACCTGATTAATATCCTGGCATATGACTGCGTTGGTAATTTCAATGACCTCCTCTTTTCGATCAGGGTGGACCTGAAGGACCCTTACCTCAATATCCATTTCCCATCCAACGGCGAGATGGTAACTCGGAGCGAGAACCTCACATTCGGCTGGGTAGGAATGGATTCCGGAAGCGGGATATCAAGATATGAGGTCTCTCTGGATGGCGAGCCGGGCGTAACGACCACATTGACCCACATGTATTACGGCGAACTGTCCCAGGGAAACCACACCCTGAGGGTTGTGGCGGTCGATGGGGTGGAGAGGATAGAGGAAATGACCGTTGAATTTTCCATCGATTCCATAAAACCCACAGCGGCCATACTGACACCTGTGGGATATGTAGACCTAACTTCGGGCTTCATGGAGGTCGCGTTCTCGGAGGAGATGGAGAAGGGGACGGTGAAGGTCTGGATAAACGGAGGCCCCGGGATCATAAACTGGTTACATGGAAACTGGCTCAAAGTTTGGCCTAAAAGCGATTTCAAGCTAGGCACCACGTATCTCGTGCAGATATCAGGGAGTGACCTGTCGGGCAATTATCTCGAAGAGACATCTTTCAGATTCTCAACTTCCGATCTGGGCATTCTCAGGGGAAAAGTGGTGGACTCCAACGGGAACCCGATCCCGAACTGCATGATCTACGTTGGTGAAAGGACGATAACATCGGACCTGAACGGCGATTTCAACCTCTCCCTCCCATCTGGAGCATACACCGTGCTCTTCACCAAGCCGGGCTTTGAGGATAGGGCAATGGAGGTGGACATCAGAATGGGCGAGGAGAGGAACTTGCCAAGCATCGATCTGGTGCTCGAGAACGGGGGCAATATCCTCAACTGGAAAGGATATCTCAACCTCCTGATCGCTTTCACACTTGCCCTCATCATGATCGCCTCCATCTTCATTTTCATATACTACCGGAGGCCCAGGGCCATTGAGAAGGAGCCTCCGGAAATGAAAGAGGTGATGAACTCCGTGAGAAAGTTCCGATCCGGCAGATCGGATATCGGTGGAGGACCACGTGGACCGAAACGATCCACCGTACAAAGGATACAACCCCCCTTGAGGAAAAGTAACGTATACGAGAAGTTGGGGATGACCAGCGAGGACCTGGATGCCGAGATCATGAACGCGTATACCCGACTGAACAGCAGATAGTATCAGGCCTGCAGGAGTTCATATCGCGATACTTAGGGCAAATCCTTTATTATAATTGATATGACTAACCATATTCGGATGAGATACACCTACCTCAGCATGGTCGTAGTCTTGACGCTCTTCACGATCTGCTTAAATGGCATTATACTGGCAGATACCTCGGATGTTGAAACCCACAACACCCGGCAGGTATCCGGGCCATTTGCCATCAATTACATCCTCATCGATAATGAGACAGACCTATCCGACCAGGCATCCGACAACGGCTGGCCCGGGGACGGTTCTGAGGGCTTTCCATATCTCATATCGAACTACACCTTCGATGGGACCTCGCAGGTGGCGGGCATCTACATAGGCAATACGACCAGCCACATCACGATCTACAACTGTACCATCACCGATCTGATGACCTCCACCAGCATCGCAGGGCGATCCTGTGGAATTTACCTGAATTACACATCCGATGTAAATATCATGG
>JAUVCY010000168.1 GCA_030595585.1 Thermoplasmatota archaeon | reverse complement strand
TCCGTGCTGATACTGCTGGGAGGTGCGATCGCACCGAACGACCTGCTGCAGTACGAACATATCATCTGTGCGGACTCGGGATATCTATCGCTGGAGGGGGCTGGAAAGGAGGGGGTCCACCTGGTGGGAGATATGGATTCTATTCCCCCCAAGAAGCTGAAAGAGGCCGGATCCAACGGGGCCGTGATCTCCAGGTTCCCATCGGACAAGGATCTGACGGACGGTGAGATCGCCGTTCGGAAGGCGCTCTCCATGGCGCCCGACCGCCTGGTGATCTGCGGGGGGAGGAGGGGGAGGCTTGATCACGTGCTGTCCGGATCGCATCTTCTCTTTCTGATCCCGCCGGGGGTTCAGGCAGAGCTCCGGATAGAGAGGGACATAATATATCTCCTCAGAAGGGGGAGAACGATGACCCTTGGAAAGCAGGAGGGCATCGTCCCCATCCTTCCGGCCAGGGGCGACTGCGTTGTCTCCGTGAAGGGGATGAAGTGGGACCTGGAGGAAGAGAGGCTGGATTTCGGGTCCACACGCGGGATCCACAACGAGTTCAGGGATGGAGAGGCGGTTATCGGATCGATATCCGGCGACCTCTTCGTTATGGTCGTTCACGAGCCATGCTAGTCGGACCCGAGAAGCTCCACCAGCTTCTCCACTATTGCGTTGTTGACCTCCCTGCCCTTATCGGCGGAGGCAAGTGTGGGGTCTGCCATGAGGCCGTCCGGAAAACAGCTCTCGGGGTCCGGGATGATCCGGAAAGGTTTGAAACCGGGAGGCCCGCCAACGGGTATCTCCTTGACGATGGATGGATCGATATGGAGCATTCTTGAGGTCTCGATGTCACCGGCATGGCCGTCCTTCTGATTGAACCTGTCATTCCCCCTGATGACCCTCTCGGCGATGTCGTAATCCGTGAGGAACCACAGCTTGAGGGCAGGGTGCTTTTCAACGGTCTCCCGGCAGGCGTCCTTGATGGATGCCATGTGCACCGATCCGGCGTGCCCCGTAACTATCATGATCCTCTCCGCCCCTGACCTTACAACTCCCTCCAGTATCTCGATGAACATGGATCGAAGCGTGGAGGCAGAGAGGGATATGGACCCAGGGAAGTTCCGGGTCGAGGAGCACTGGCCGTGGTGGAGCGGCGGCATGACCAGGCCGTTCACCCGTTTGGCCGTCTCAACGCATACGTGGTATGCCTGGAACAGGTCCGTCCCCGTTGGGAGGTGGGGTCCATGTTCCTCCACGCAGCCCACGGGGATCAAGACCGGGGCTCCCCCTGACAGCTCATCCCGGATATCCATCCAGGTCTTCTCCACCCAAAGGACGGTCATGGGTTTCCCTCACGTCTCGAACTTGGCGCCGCATCCGGGACATTCGGTGGACCCGGGAGGGACCTCCGCGTGACAGAGCGGGCACTCGTAGACCTCGCCCTCGAAAGAGACGCCGCACTCCGGGCATTCGGTGGCCGACGCGGGTATGTCCTTGTTGCATGCCGTGCATTTCACCATGGCATCGTCAGCCGGTTCCGTGGGAGGTTCCTCCTCCGTTGGCTTCTCTTTTCCAGGGTCCTGTGTATCCTCTTCATCATCGTCCTGTAGGGATGATATCTTCTCCTTCAGCGCCTCCATTGCCTGTTCGAGGTCGCCCTCATCATCGTCAACAAGAACGTCCGAGAGGATCTCCTCCGCAAGCTCGATATCCGGCTCGCGGCCGTCCATCTTCACCCTGGCAGCGATCCTCTTCACGGCACCCTCCAGCACCCTGACATTGGTGACTATCCTGTCGGCGAGGAGATGGATGACCTCCTCCGGGAGGATCAGGTCCACGCTCTTGGCCTCCTTCTTGAGTATAACCATCTTCGTCTCGATGGTCGGGTGGGCCACGTCAACTATCAGCCCTCCCTCGAACCTGGACTTTAGCCTGTCCGTCAATTTGGGGATCTCCTTGGGAGGGCGGTCCGATGTGATCACTATCTGTTTGCCGTTATTTGCCAGGTGGTTGAAGGTGTTGAAGAACTCCTCCTGGGTGGCCTCCTGGCCCGAGATGAACTCAATGTCGTCGATCAGAAGCACGTCGGCCTTGCGGTGTTGTTCCCTGAACGCCTCCAGCCCCTCGTCGGAGACCGCGTTGATCAGGTCGTTGATGAACTTCTCGGTGGTGGTGTAGACCACGTGAAGTTTTTTCTTTCCCGCATTGACCTTGTTCCCTATGGAGTTGATCAGATGGGACTTTCCCAGCCCGGACCCGCCGTATATGAACAGTGGATTGTATGCGTCGGCGGGATGGTCAGCAACAGCCTCTGCCGCCTTTTTGGCGAACCTGTTGGAACTGCCAACAACGAAGTTCTCGAAGGTGAACCTCTCGATCAGCTTCATGCACGAGGGCACGTCTCCCTTTCCCGCCTTCTTCGCCTTCTTCTTCCCGGCAGGTGCAGAGCCTCCGGGCGGCTGATATCCGGTGGATACCATGTATTTCCGGAGCATATCCACCTCTTTTTCGAAGTTCTTGAACTCCAGGTCGACTATGGAGAGATCCTCCTCCATGATCTCGGCCAGTTTCTGGGCGCCCATGAAGCCCTCTTCCACCAGTTTATCGATCTTCTCGATGTATCCGTCCCGTTTCTTTCGGTCCTCCTCCACCTTCTTGAGAAGCCCCCCCATCTCCTTCTCTATCTCACCGAGGAGGTTGGGGTCGTTCAGCTTCTCCTCGAGGTCCTCCGCCTCCTGCTGGAAATGTTTCGTATCCAGTGAATCAAAGGTCTCCTGGAATGACTCCAGTCTGTTGATCTTATCCTTCAGCGCTTCAAAGGAGTCCGAGAAGGTCCCTATCTGGTCCTGTGAGAACTTCTTCACCTCATCGACCATGTACCCCTTCTCCTCCCATTCCGAGAGGAGGTCCATCATCTCCTTTCTCTTCCGGGAGTTCGCCTCTATCGTCTGTTTTAACTCTCCATGCTTGGCGAGCGATTCCTCGATGAGGCCCACATCCTTGATCACCGCATTCAGCTTGTCCAGCTCCTCCTTTATGCCCTTGGATTCCAGTGCGTCCCATCCGGCAGCATCTGCCATCGCCTCCTGAATGCCCTTGATGTTCTCCTCAAATGCGGATATTCCCCCCTCCAGGTCTGCAGGAACCCTATGGAGCACTTCCCTGCCCGAATCGATCCCCCAGCCATCTTTCGCCAGGCCGTCCAGCCTCTCCATGAACTTCGATCTGGTCTCGCTGTCCTGCGTGACCTTGGCCTCCAGGCCCTCCAGCTCCTCCAGGGCCTTTGGCAGCTGCTCCGGGTCCTTCATCCGGGCCTTCAACTCCTCGCCCTGGACCTGGAAGAACCGAAGCTCCAGGGAATCCAGTTTTTCGATCGCTACCTTGCACTCGTCGATGCTGGATTTGAGGGTGTTGTACGCGTCCGTGAAGGTGTTGAGGTCCTCCTTGAGGGCCTTTTCAAGTTCTGCTACAGAGAAACCCTCTTCTCTCCAGGCCTCCATCTCGGCCTTCATGAACCCCCGCCTCTCCTCCCTGTCCGATATGGTCTTCCTCAGCTGTGAGATCCCCTCCTTGAGCTCATCTATCCTCTCCGGGTCCTTCAGGAGGCCGTCCAGCTTCGAGAACTCATCCTCCATCCATCTCTGATCCATCTGATCGATCTCTGTCGCCAGCAGCCCGAGCTCCTCAACCTTTCCGTTCAGGGACTCCAGGGCGGATTGAAGCTCGGGGATGGGCATATCCACTTTATCATCGATGGAAGTGGTGATGATCCCTTTCGCCCTCAGCCCCTCGATCTGAACGTTCAGCTCCTCCCTCCGTTTGCCGAAATCCTCGATGGCAGCCTTTAATTCGGCGAACCTGGCCTCGTAATCCGGTAGCGAAGATGGGTCGTTGAGCTCCCCCTTCAGCTCGTCGATACGGTCGGGTATGTCCCTTCTGTCTATTTTTTCCAGCTCCTGCCTCAGGTCCAGGACCCTCTGGCTGTTCTCCTTGAAGGCGTTGAACTCGGATACAACCCTCTCCAGCCTCTCGCCTTTCAATGAGAGCAGTGCGTCGATGGAGAACCCCTTTTCCTTCCACTCCAGGGCCTGTGCGAAAAGCTCCTCTTTCTGGGCTTTCTCCTCCTTGATCGTGGTCCTGAACGTATCCACCTTCTCCTTCAGGAGGTTGATCTGGTTGGGGTCCTTCGATATGGCCGTTATCTCGTCCAGTTCCGTCTGGAATGCGGAGGCGCCCTCCAGGGCCTTGATCTGATCGATCTCCTCCTCCATGTCCTTCAGCTGCTGGATCTCGTCCATGAACTCGGTGAGGACGTTCCAGGCCGAATCCACGTCGCCGGAAAGTGCCTCCTCGATCCGGGCCGTATTGTACCCCTCCTCTTTCCAGAGTTTGGACCATTTCTCCATCTCGCCTCTCTTTTCGCTGATGCCCTCGGAGGCCTCTTTCAATTCGGAGGCGTGCTTTTCGATCTCCTCTATCTTCTCCGGTGAGGTAAGGGACTTTTCTATCTCCTTTATAAGGCTCTTCAGCTCTTTGTCATTGAGCGGCTCTATCCACGCCTTGATCTCCTCGATCCTGGTGATATTCGCGCTGATCGTGTTGAACCACTCATCCAGTTTATCAAAATCCATCTCAAGCTTCTTCTTGACATCCTTCAGAACGTAGCCCTGTTCGATCCACCCATTGACATCTGTTGTGATCTGTGCCTTCTTCTCCAGTTTGAGCTTCTCCTCTTCCACCTTTCTTATCTTCTCCTGTGCCTCATCCTGCATTGCTTTCATGAAAAGGTCCAGGTTGACATCTTTTTCAGCGATGCGGCACTCCTTGAAGAACGCCGTGGGGGGTGCGACATCGATCTTGGTGTGTAGCTCTATCTTGTTGCTCGTGCTGGTCATGGCCTTGAGGAGGGGAAAAACGCCTTTCTTCCCCTTGTTGGCCTTGCCCTCAAGCGTGGTCTCACAGAGGATGGGCTCCCCCTCCTTGAAGACCATCTG
>JAUVCY010000292.1 GCA_030595585.1 Thermoplasmatota archaeon | reverse complement strand
AGGAAGGAGATAGAGAGGTATCTCCAGTACGGTATAGAGATGCAGGAAGCGAAGAGGTCGATAATCAGGAAGTTCGGCGGGGTCGAGACGCAGTTCCGCTCCGTTGGCTCCCTTACCCTCAAGGAGATCAAGGGTGATGGGTCCAATTTCGATCTTGTCGTCAAGTGCCTGTCGGCCAGCGAGCGGATGCAGAAGACCCAGAACGGGGATAAGATGCTCGTTTCAGGCCTCGTCGCGGATGCGTCCATGATACGGAGGTTCGTATCGTGGGACGGCCACTCGCTGGAGAAGGGCAAGACCTACAAGATCAACCGGGCCTCCGCCAGGACGTTCAGGGGAGAGGTAGAGGTGAACCTGGGCTCGTTCACCCAGGTCGAGGAGGCAGAGGAGGGGACGCTATCGGACCTGGATACCGACGCTCTCCCCAGGTTCGGCACGCTTACGGAGATCAAGCTCCGCGAGGTCAGGCCCGGCATGGGAAACCTGCAGATAGTGGGCAAGATCCTTGGGGTGGAGGCCAGGAACATCGAGGTGGAAGGGGGCAAGAAGAAGATATTCGACGGCGTCATAGCGGATGAGACCCACAGGCTGAGGTTCACCGCATGGCATGACTTCGGCCTTGACATAGATCAGGTTGTGACCGTCAGGGGAGCATACGTCAAGGAGTGGAGGGGGATACCCCAGATCAATTTCGACGACAGGGCCCAGGTGACCAGGGAGGAGCTTGAGATCGAGCCTGTAACAACTCCCAAGATGAGGGCAGAGGAGCTGATCGAGACTGGCGCGTCGGACGTTCTGGTCGAGGGAACGGTGATAGAGGTCCGTGACGGCTCGGGGTTGATATTCCGCTGCCCCCTGTGCAACAGGGCATTGATGAACGGCAGCTGTTCCGTCCACGGAGCCCAGGAGGGCACCGCCGACCTGAGGGCGAAGATAGTGCTGGACGACGGCACAGGGGCCCTCTTTGCGATCCTCAACACCGAGATAACCGAGGAACTGCTCGGCCTCACCGTCAGCGACGCCATACGGAAGTTCCAGTCCCTGGACCAGTCCGACATGGTGGCCCTGAACAAGGTCCTCCTTGGAAAGGAGTTCGTGCTGAGGGGGAACGTGATAAGGGACGATTTTGGCCCAACGGTACTTCCATCGAGCATCACGTCGGTGGACCTGGATTGCGTTGAGAGGGCCAGGACCATGCTCTCTGACCTGGAGGGATTCTAGATGGCGAGGATAAGGGAAGTGGCTCACAGGATGTTCGCAGCGGAGTTCAACAGCTCCAGGCACGAGGACCGGGGGCTCGAGGAGAATGCGCCCAACTACATCTACACGCCCCTGGGAGCCCACGTGAACAGGCTGTATTTCATAGGCAACCTAATGTCAAAGACCAATTCGGGGACGGATGAATCTCCGATGTACAAGGCCGAGGTAAGGGGGCCCACGGGGACATTTTACCTCTTCGCGGGCCAGTATCAGCCCCAGCCCCTGATGGCCCTTGCGAAGCTGGAGGCGCCGGAGCTGGTCGGCGTTGTGGGAAAGGTGAGGACCTTCGTTCGGGACGATGGGGCGTTCTACGTTTCCGTCAAGCCGGAGATGATATTTCCGGTCACAATGGCCCAGAGGGACATGTGGATCGTATCCACGGCAGAGACCACCATCAAGAGGCTCAGGGCAATGAAGGACTCCCTGAAGATGGAGGACCCCTCCGTTGAGGAGCTCTCCAAGCTGGGCCACGAGCCTACCTACGCGAAGGCCGGGGTGGATGGCGTGGGGCTATACGGCATGGTGGAGATGGACATGTACCTGGAGGCCGTGAAAGGGGCCCTTTCCAGGGTGATAGAGTCCGATGGAAGGGCGGAACCCGAGACCATAGAGGACATTCCGGAGGATAGGGTCGAGGTGATAGAGGGGTCCACCGATGCAAAGGGGCCCGATGACGTCAAGGAACGTGTCCTGGCGATCATCAACGACCTCTCCGGGGACAAGGGAGCCCTCTACCGGGACATCATGTCCAAATGTGAGGAGGGGAAGATCAACAAGATCACACTCGAGGAGACCATTCAGGAGCTTCTGGACGAGGGAGCCATATACGAACCCACGATCGGTATAATCAAACCGATATGAGGTGGCACCACTTGAGCAAGGATTGGATCAGGCAGAGGAAGAAGGACCCGTACTACCGGAAGGCCAAGGCCGAGGGGTACAGGTCAAGGGCCGCATACAAGCTCAGGGAGATCAACGAGAGGACCAGGGTGATCCGGAAGGGCTATAAAGTACTGGACCTCGGCGCGGCGCCAGGGGGATGGAGCCAGATCGCCCGGGATATCGTGGGGGAAGAGGGTGAGGTCGTTGCCGTTGACCTGGTGGGCATGTCCATGGAAGGGGTCAAGTTCATACAGGGGGATATCGAGGACCCGGAGCTGGCGGAGATGATCACCCAGGTCGTTCCCAGGTTCAATGCTGTGATCTCGGACGCATCGGTCAACCTCTCGGGCAACAGGACCTTTGACCGGGGCAGGAACTTCTCCCTGGGCTGGGCGGTCCTCAAGCTGGCCAGGGAGGTCCTTGTTCCGGGAGGTTCCTGCGTTCTGAAGCTGTTCAGCGGGACCGAGGTGGACGATCTGAAGGAGGAGTTCTGCGCGGATTTCAGGGAGTTCTCCATCCTCAAGCCAAGATCATCGATCAAGAGCTCATCGGAGATCTTTCTCCTTTTCAGGGGGTATCGGCCACGGTCGGGAGGTTGACTATCGGCCTGTACAACTCGCTGGACCCCGTCAGGTTCTCCGAGGCCCACAGGAGGGCCCTGGCGAGGGCAGGGCCTGTGGCCGAGGCATTTGACTGCAACCTGGCGGTGTTCGGCTTCCCGTTCTCGAAGGAGATGAGGACCCCCGAGGAGATAGCAACCTGGCTTTTAACGACGACTTCCATCGGCCAGGGGGGCGATTGGATCCTGAAGCTGGCAAGGAGGAACCGCTTCATCACCTTCGACCATCCCAAAAGGGGATTTCCACCACAGCTGGGAGAGCTGCTTATCGGAACCAGGAGGCCCGATGACAGGAAGAGCATCACCCCCAGGGAGGTGGCACGAT
>JAUVCY010000251.1 GCA_030595585.1 Thermoplasmatota archaeon | reverse complement strand
CGCCACCGTTGGGGCCGACCACCCCCAGAAGGATCCCGCCCTCCTTCAGCTGATCCATGACCCTCATTGGGACCTTTGGGGCCGCGCAGGTATAGTATATCCGGTCATATGGGGCTCCATCAGGATATCCTCCGGAGCCGTCAGCACCTATCACCTGGACGTTCGATATGCCCGATCTGATGAGATTCTTCCGCCCCTCATCTGCGAGGCCTTTCAGCCTCTCAACAGAAAATACCTTTCCCTTTGGTCCAACAAGGTGGGAGACCACCGCAGCGTGGTAGCCTGACCCGGTTCCTATCTCCAGTACGCTGTTTCCCTCCTCGACCTGAAGCTCCTCGGCCATGATCGCGACCATGTGCGGTGCCGATATCGTCTGTCCCCCTCCTATCGGAAGTGGGTGGTCAGCATAGGCGGACCTTCTGAGGCGATCGGGTACGAAATCCTCCCTTTGGACTGCCCTCATGGCCCTCTCGACCGGGGGGGAATGAATGACCCCCTCCATCACCAGGTTATCTACAAGGGAATCCACATCTCTCATCGAGGCTACAATATACTTTCATCGATTATAATGGTCTGGCTCCTTGCCGGTCCGTAGGATAGAAGTGCCACGATGGCCCCGGTCTCCATTTCGATCATATCGATGTAATCAAGCAGTGGTTTTGGCATCTCACCGTTCTCGCCTACCGCCCGCCAATCATCATCGGTCATCTCGTCCCATCCCTGCATGGCCATGTACTCGGGTTGAACATCGGAAAGGACCTCCGTGTGGGACGGGAAATATTTTAACGTCGTGGGAAGGCCATGGCGCTGGGCCGCCTCCTCCGACAGTCGATATCCCGTGCAGACCATCAGAGGATGGATCGAATTGAGAACGTCCAGCTTTGTGAGCGCAATGTGCGTTACGGAATTCCACCGTACGGAGGAGCGGAGCATGACCATGTCAAGCCACCCGCATCTTCTGGGCCTTTCGGTGGTGGTGCCGAACTCGTGTCCCACCTTTCTCAATATCTCCCCGATCTCCCCATCCTGTTCGGTGGGAAAAGGCCCCTCTCCCACCCGCGTTGTGTATGCCTTTACGACCCCTACCACCTTTTCGATGTTCAGGGGTCCGATCCCGGACCCGGGAGAGCCGTAACCGGATGTGACGGAGGATGAGGTAACAAATGGATATGTGCCCCTGTCGATATCCAAAAACACGCCCTGGGCCCCCTCCAGGAGGATACGTTTTCCCCCGGCCAGCATTTCGCCAAGGAGGTTTGAGGTATCGTGAACCCTGGGAAGGATCTTTTCGCCCAATCCGCCGAGGTCCTTGATGATGGTATGAGGGTCCAGATCGCATTCCAGGTCGAATCGGCTGGCCGTGTGCCTCGCATTGAGCACCCCCTCTTTCACCCTTTCCTCAACCAGACCAGGATATCTCAGATCGCCCACCCTGACGCCTTGTCTCCTGGCTTTATCCTCGTAGCACGGTCCGATGCCCCTCCCCGTCGTTCCGACCTTTTTACCATCCTTTCTCGCCCTCTCCTGTATGCCGTCGAGGAACCTGTGGTACGGCATGATCATGTGTGCCCTGTCCGATAGGAGGACGTTCTCGATCGGCAGCCCTCCCTTCTCAAGGCCATCCAACTCGTTCACAAGTACCCAGGGATCGACCACGCAGCCGTCCCCTATGATGGATATCTTTCCCTCATGCAGGACCCCTGATGGTATGATGTGAAGTTTGAAGGTCCTGTCTTCCACAACAATGGTGTGTCCCGCGTTATTCCCTCCCTGGTATCGCACCACCGCATCATATCCCTGCGATATCAGGTCAGTGATCTTGCCCTTTCCCTCGTCTCCCCATTGGGTGCCCAGAATGACTGTACAGGTCATGTTCCCACAGCCCGCGATATGCCCCTCGTTATATAGTTATGTCGAGGGAACCTCCTGTATTTATGATGAACTTGCACTCTTTTGATACTATTATCAGCACAATGATTATATTCTCCATCCATCATTCTATGCGGTGAAAGGCTGCGGGCCTCCCCTCGTGGCCCGTTGTAAAAAAGGGGTGAATGGATTTGTTCAAGGATACGTTAAGAGGGCTTGATAAGATATTCAGGACCGATATCAAGAGGCCCAAGGTGGTCCTGGTGACCGGACCGCCCGGCTCATTGAAATCCAGTTTCATATATTCGCTGATCACTAAATACCTCGATGGAACCGATGAGTTCGGCATGTACACGACCCTTGAGGAGACCGTGTCGTCCCACTTGACCAATATGGAGAGCCTGGGGATCAAGCTCTCGATGAACATGCAGATCACCGATTTCACAGATCTGCGCCAGGAGTCCGAGGATGTTGATTATACGCTCTTCCTCGAGAGGATGATCAAGCATTACAAGAAGGTCAAAGGGGAGAAGTTCAGCGTTTTCGCACTGGACTCACTCGGCGCCCTCTACTCGTTGATGGAGGGAAACAAGGACATGAGGAAGAAGATGTATCATTTCTTCCAGGTGCTTCGGGACCTCAACCTCTACAGTTTCATCATAATGGAGAGATCCCAGGATTCGGAATCCCAGCTGCTGGGAAACGAGGGTTTCCTTGCGGATGGCATAATCTTCCTGGGTTTGAAAAGGAAACAGGGAAGGCTCAGCAGGTTCATTCAGATCGAGAAGATGAGGGCGTGCAACCATTCCATGGAGATGCACGCAGTTGAGGTGGGGGAGCAGGGCATCTCCATCCTCGGGCCGATTTTCATGGATTAGAGGGAAAAGAGATGGAGGAAGAAGAGGGCATTTCGGCCAGGGAGGCCTGGTTGAAGGAGCACGAGGTAGTTCAGGACGAGCTGTCCAGGATGAAGCAGGAGCTCATGGGGGACCTCATTGCGAAGAAGAAGGAGGAGAAAAAGGAGAAGGCCCCCCAGCTGACAGGGAATGAGAACATCAAGACCCTTCTCGCTGGAAAGGGGGATTCCCTCCTTTCAAGATCCACGCCGACGGACTCGGAAAAACCTCGAACGCCCCCCACCAGAAAGGCCAGTGATGGTGAGATACCAAAACATCCCGAACTATCGAATTTCGTTGCAAAGGTCATGGAGAGGGAGAACACTATCAACAGAAAGGTATTCGAGAAGGGGAAGGTGGACAGGGAGAGGGAGGCCCAGATCAATGGACCGCGGATCGCCGTGCCTGATAGACCTGTCCCCTCCATACTAAAGACCCCGCAAACGGCTCCAGACGGTATTTCACCATCACAGGCGACCCAGGTGCCACGATCTCCCAATTCGGAGCCACCATCACAAGGGGAGGGATCAGGGGCTTCGGCCCGATTGGTTCCGGTCAGGCGCTCGGTACCTCCACCACCCGCACCTGTATCTCCTCCCGTTCAACCCGGGGTGGAACCCCAGCTTCACCAGGTTCAGAGCCCAACTCCTCCTCCCGCTCAACCCAAGGAGGAACCTCCGCTGTATCAGGTTCAGAGCTCAACACCTCCTCCTGCTCAACCCCAGGTCGATCGGGCCTTATCTGTGCCATCTCAACCGACCTCCAGCGGAGATCCGATAATTGCCAATAAGGTGGAAACTCACGGTACGGGCGCAGGCCTGGAAATGGGGGTAACGCACACGAGGGGTAGGGTGATGGTCCGCAGGGTCATCAAAAAGAGGGAG
>JAUVCY010000271.1 GCA_030595585.1 Thermoplasmatota archaeon | reverse complement strand
CTTTCTGCCTGACCCCAACGTGAGCGCCTGCCCCAAATGCGGAGGGGCGATCCACGAGGAACTGGAGAGAAAGGAGAGGTTCCAGGCGGCCATTGTTCGAAAGAGCGAGCTTGTCGAAGGGTCCTTCTTTCCCGTCACCGGTATCACATGCCCCAAGTGCAGGGAGAACGTTGAGGTCCTCTCGAGGGATACCGAGGAGTTCCAGGTAAAAGGCGCCAAGACCGGATCCGGGCCGGCCGGGGAGGAGTTCGCCCTCTTCAGGGCCAGGGTCTCCTTTCAGAAATGGAGATGCCAGAAAGGGCACATGTTCTTCTCCCAGCAAAGCGTTGAGTGGAAGGAGCTCTGTCCCAGATGCAGAAAGCCCAACACCCCCTACGGAGGTATCGTACGGTCCTGTGCTATCTGCAATATCATGGTGCCAGGAGATTACTACAGAAAGAAGGACCCATTGGTCCTGATGGAAGAGAGGGGATACATCTACTCTCCGGACCTCAAATGATCAGAGCGCAGTGATGATTGCCCGGTCAGCATCGTCCAACATTGATATTTCGGACCACTCCGACCCCGGAGGTCCCGAGACAGCGCCCACCCAGACCAGGGAGAGCTTTCCGGACCCCACATCCCACAACGGGCGGGGGTCTGCCGTTCCCTTCATTTCAACGCCCATATCCTCGGCGATGCGCCTGAAGGAGTCCGCAATTGACAGCTTCTTTTCGATGGTCCCCCTGGGCAAACGCCCATCAAGAGAGAGGAGAGCCCCTCCTCTTCTCACCACAAGCACGAGCTCCACGCGGACCAGATCTCCCTCCAGCGCCCCGGAGACGAGGTCCCTGGCGGTCTCGAATTCCGATATCAGCTCCCTGGCCATATCCGTCAATTCCGTCCTGCCCCCGTCCTTACCCCCCCGATGGGATTCCACCAGCGGACCTCCCATCTCCTCCTCGAGGTGCTTGATAACGCCCCAGGCGTACCTGTAGGACATCGACATGGCGGAGGCCGCCCTGGATAGGGAGCCCGTCTCATCGATTAGCCTGAGCAGATCGTATCTCCCCTCCCCGACGACCGTTCGACCCTTCCGCCCTACGGCGACCTTCGCCCTGGCATCCATACAACCCCATCCCCAGCTAATTATAAGTAACCGACCGATATACACGAACAAGCATATCGGTGGGTCTGTTTGAGAGATGAAAGTGGTGAAGGGAGAAAAGGCTTCAAGAGGATCAAGGAGGTCTTGATAGGGCCCTCCATGACGCCCATGGTGATCGTCTATCTCTCCCTGTTCGCCGCGATCGGGATGGCCGTCAAGCAGATCGCATATCCACTGGCTGCCGTGGCGGCCGCCCCGCTCCTCCTGCCGGTCTCCCCGCTTGTGGCAGGGGCGTACATGATGTGGCTGGTTGCGGGACGGGCCGTAACAGGCTACAGGTGGAGCGGGACGTTCATGGGAGCCGTACAGGCTTTCGCGGCCTTCCTCCTGATATTCGGCAGGCACGGCGCATTCAACTTCCCCCTCTATATCGCAAGTGGATTGGCGGTGGATATCGTGTTCCTCATGATGGGGCCGCTGTCAAGGACCATGATAGGATACGTCGCCGCGACCGCGGTATCCTCGGTCGTAGGCACGCTCATGGTGGTGGGGGTCGAACTGGAGCTGGGAAACGAGCTTGTGATCGCCTCCGGCCTGATAGCCCTCGGCGGCGGGACGATCGGCGGCTTCGCAGCGTATCAGATAATTACACTTCACGATCGCACCCTGGGGGAGAGATATTCCATATCCGTGGACCCCCGGGCATCGGCAGAGGGAAAATAGGAGGTGGCCTGAATGGTCGAAGATGGATTTATGGAAGAAGATCAGGAAAATGATCAAGCGCCGGATAATACAAACGACGAAGAGGTCAATGTTCAGGACGAAGTGGATAAGGAGGACCTGACCATGCAAGGTGGGGACTCACCTTCCGGAGGCGGTGGGGGGAGCCAGATCGCCATCGTCCTTATCTCATTGATGCTCATCGTGGCTGGCGGCATCGCAGGTGTTGTCCTTCTCGGCAGGAACGTTGATGACGGGCCGGATGACGGCGATGCCGACCCGGGCCTTGAGATCGTCTCGGAGGATGCGGGATACGACGGAATACCCTTCAACTTCACTGCAGATATGACAGGAATGGACCCGGGCGACGTGGAAATATCCTGGGATTTCGGGGACGGACAGGAGGACACGGGAACCAATGTGGAACACATCTTCGAGGAGACCGGCATATATACCGTCACGCTGACGGTCATGGATGGGGAAAAAGTGGTCCTGCAAACAACGAAGATGGTGACGGTGGCACCTGCATCCGGGCCCACAAAGGGCCTGCTACCCGATAAGCGCATACCCGGATGGAACATAGAGTTCACCGGCAGCTGCGGCGAGGGAACGCTCGCACTGCTGGATATCGTGACCAACCCGGACATGATAATGGAGATCAACCTAACCCTGGATGGCCGGGAGAGGAGCTTTGTCGGGGTTGAGCTGATGGAGGTGTTCGACCTTGCAGGCATCAGGTTCGATGCTGACACCTACACCGTGACCGGGGATACCACGTTCACATCAGATGTGTTCACAACTCTCAGCCTGCCCATGAACGGCGGCAATTCAACCTACCTTATGCTCATCGAGGATGGAACGTGGCTTGAAAAGACAGATGTGAACAGCACGTTCATGCTGGTTGGCCCTGAAGGCGAGGTGGTGACCAACGTACACACCATCGAAATCGACCCCTTCCATCTTGTGATTACCGGCCAGGGCATCCCCGAGGATATCTCGCTCACCATAGACCAGATCCACGAGCTCTTCGCGCTGACTAATTACAACGTGTCCGACGGGAGGGAGATGTACCACCTCTCCGGATATCCGCTGTGGTCCATACTCGAATACGCCTCGATACTGAGGAACGCAACCGATGTCTCATTCAGATCACTGGATGGATACACCGTGGATTTCCCTGTGAACTACGTTTACGACAACCCCGAGAGCGACGATCCATTTTTCCTCTCTATCAGTGAGGATGGGATGTTTCACGACCGCCTTAAAGGGCCTTACATGCTCGTCACGCCGGATGCGGACTACATGGATAACCCCGCTCAGCCCTGGTACAAACAGTTCTGGGTGAAGCAGGTATCGGAGATAATCGTGGACGCCGATGACGCACCCGCCCCCGACCTCCCCTGGGGCGAGCCCACGGAGGCGGTGCTCAACATCACCTGGGACGGTGGCTCACATTCATTTACCTCATCCGAACTGGCATCCAATTTCGATCTACTTGTTACGGCGGAGTGCAC
>JAUVCY010000058.1 GCA_030595585.1 Thermoplasmatota archaeon | reverse complement strand
CGGATAAATACACCACTTACAAACAGAACCAGGAGGGGAAATGATGGCGGATGATATGATCCTTCACAATATTGGAAAGCTGATCACCTTTCCGGGAGAGGGGCCCGTCCCCGGAAGCTCCATGAACGACCCCCTGATCATAGAGAATGCTGCAGTAACTGTCAACAAGGGAAAGATAACCGGAGTGGGACCAGGAAAGGCGGTCTGGGACCAGGCAGACCTGTCGAAGGATGCGGAGTGTATCGACTGCGGGGGAAAATGTGTCGTTCCCGGTTTCGTGGACCCTCACACACATCTGGTCTTCGGAGGCTCCAGGGAGTTCGAACTTGGGATGAAGCTGGGAGGCGCCTCATACCTTGACATACTGGAGGCGGGCGGCGGCATACTCAGGACCATGAAGGATACAAGGGCCCTCACGGTTGAACAGCTTGTGGAGCAGATGGACCGACGGATGGACAAGATGATGAGATACGGCACCACCACCGTGGAGATCAAATCGGGTTACGGCCTCGATATCGACACCGAGTTCAGGCTCCTCCAGGCGATCAAGGCTTCCGATCACCCGATGGACCGTGTCGCGACATTCCTGGGACCACACGCCATCCCTCCCGAGTACAGGGAGGACCCGGAAGGCTACCTCGACCTGATGATATCCATGCTCCCCCAGATCAAGGGATCGAACCTGGCGGAGTACGTGGACATATTCTGCGAGAGGAACGTGTTCGACCTGGAGCAGTCGAGGAGGTTCCTCACCGCAGCGAAGAAGGAGGGCCTGAAGCTGAAGATCCACTCGGACGAGATCGCCAATCTGGGAGGCACCAGGATGGGGGCCGGGCTCGGAGCTGTTTCCGCGGACCACCTGCTGGTATCCAACGATGATGATCTGGAGGCGATGAGAGAGAACGGCACTATTCCCATCCTGCTACCGGGAACCCTCATGACCATATTCGAGGAGCGCGTCCCCAGGGCGAAAGAGATGATGGAGATGGGACTTCCGGTGGCCCTTGCCACGGATATCAACCCCAACTGCATGGTGGAGTCGCTCCAGTTCATCCAGGCACTTGCATGTTACAGGCTGAGGATGACGCCGAGCCAGGTCCTTGCCGCCACAACGGTCAACAGCGCAGCAGCGATCGGCATGGGTGACATCAAAGGGAGGATCAAGGAGGGTTACGACGCGGATATCCTGATCCTCAAGGATGGCTCTTTCGACCACGTGGTGTACAACTTCGGTGTCAACCACGTTGACACGGTAATAAAGGGTGGGAACATAATCCACAGAGGTATGGAGTGGTAACAATGCAGTTCGACGATGTTGTCAGGAAAAGGCACTCGGTGAGGTCCTATACCAATTTCCCCCCGTCCGGGACCGACGTTCAGAGGATCCTGGAGATCGCCAATATGGCACCTTCCGCAGGGGGACTCAAGGCCAGGAACATAATGGTGGTAAGAAAAGGCTCCAAGACCGAAGCGCTCGCGGAGGCCTGCGGTGGACAGCAGTTCGTGGGAGAGGCACCATTTGTGATGGTCTTCTGTGCCGACATAGACAGGATAAAAGCCTATGGCGAACGCGGGGAGAGGCTGTACTGCATCCAGGATACGGCCGCAGCTGTCCAGAACGCACTGCTCAAGGCGGCAGATCTTGGAATTGGCTCATGCTGGGTAGGGGATTTCGATCCGGAGAAGGTTACCCAGGTCCTCGGGCTGCCCGACCATCTGATACCACAGGCCCTTGTACCTATCGGATACGAGGAGTGAGCCGATGTGGACTTACGTGGTCGCCTACCTCGACGTTGAGGATATCCAGACCGCACAATTTATCATGGTCAGGTCCAGAAAAAGGGGGGGATGGGAGATGCCTGGAGGCGGAACGGAGGAGGGTGAAACTCCCATTGGATCCGCAGAGAGGGAGTTCCTTGAG
Source organism: Thermoplasmatota archaeon (assembly GCA_030595585.1). GTDB lineage: Archaea > Thermoplasmatota > Penumbrarchaeia > Penumbrarchaeales > Penumbrarchaeaceae > JAGLEG01. Next base: position 6,801 of record JAUVCY010000058.1, on the reverse strand, counting down.
GAGACGGGCAGATACCTGATCACGGATGAGAGCCTATCGGTCCCGTACAAGGGTGGACGCGTATTCTTCGGTGTGACGAACAGGAACGCAGTACGGGACCCGATAGAGCACGAGATCTCAGACGTATCGTGGTTTAAAAAGCTGCCAGAGGACCTGGCCTACCCGCTGGAGGAGTACGTTCCATTGATAGAAATGGGCAGATCGATGATCAAAAAGAGAAAGGCATAGGTTCAGGGTTCGAAGTTCTCACCCTCTTCCAGCATGATCACCTTCATGACGGGGCAATCCATGCACTTCTTCATCTTATCTGCCCAGTTCGGCTGTAGCTCGCCGTTGCAGAGGGTGCCGCTGACCCTCCAGCAGTATCTGCCACCGTTCTCACCCTTGTTCATGCCATCGAACTCGGAGCAGGTGGCCGTGGGGCACTCGCCCATCTCCTTGACGCTATCACCATTGGGCTGTTTACCGCATTTGGTTATCTCCCAACAGTTTAACGTCATACCATGAGCCTCGCCAGTTCATCTACTGCACTTTGAGAGTTGTTTAATTGAATAAAAAGCCTTTCCCCTAAAAACGTTCAGATCGCCCTGTTGTGGTAGAATATCAAGACCCGGGCTCAATGTACCATCGGTATCTCCCAGCGATCCGCTGCAGCCGGAGGCGGCTGCCTGTGGATGGCGGGCGATGAGCCCTTTTTCAATGAGGCAAGATCTACCTTTCCGTCGTCCATTCCGGTGATGATCCCTATGAGGTCCACATCATCCGTCCTGTCCGGGTCTTCAAGGTTGCCCACGAACACCGTTCTCTTCCCCTTGCCCAGGTTCTCCATCACCGCGTCCACGAAGGGGTCCGCACTGGAAATGGGTATTCCCGACGGCGTTACGATGTTGAGGATCACGCCCTTGCCCGTCCTTGGGTCCCTTTTATTAAGGCCGCAGGTGACGAACTCCCTGGCGGCCTCCAGCTCCGTGCCGAACGTTCCGCCTCCAAGGAAGATGGACCCCTCGTTACCCTGTTTGAACACCGTCCTGAGGTCCGATATGGTCAGCCCCCTCCTGGCGGGCCCGTAGATTACCTCCACGAACGTTCTTACGATCGCGGATGTCAGGCCGTTGAGCTTGGAAAGCGTTGTGGAGAAGGGTTCCTTCCCGTTCATCTCGAGAAAGCGCTCCTGGTCTATGGTAAGGACGTTAAAGCCCCTCCTCACCATACCGTTCCTGGTGTGGTTGGCCACGGTCCTTGGAAGGGATTCAAGGGTCCCTGAAGGAATATGTACCAGGTTCATGACGAACGCCCCCTGGGATTCCGCCGTCGATGCGATGACGGGCATTGCACCGGAACCGGTCCCTTTTCCAAGCGTCCCCACTATTATTATCAGATTGTACCCTTTGAAATATGGCTCGAAGTCCCTCTTGGCATCGTCCGCCGCCCTCTCTCCCAGATCTGAGTATCCCATTGCCCCCTTTCCACCAAGCAGCCGTTTCCCTATCAGGAATTTGACGCTTGCCCTCGTGGAGAGGACCGATGGTTCATCGGTGCCCACGTACATCGTATCGATGACGTTGGACCCGGCATCATGGATCTGGTCGATTATGTGACCGGCGCCCTTGCCTACTCCCACGACAAGGGCCCTGTCAGATCTGAATGGGCCAGCAGGAAGTGCCATTAAATGGTCCTCCGGATCACCTTCGATAGACCATATGCTCTATGCCCGAGTACCTGTCCTCTATCACGTAGAGGGCCTGGGTGTACATCGCCATCGCCCTGATGTACTCGGGTGTGTTCTCGGTGTTCCGGCAGTAGGTGTTCAGCTGCTCAAGGTACAACATGTCGTTATCCAGTTTCCCATCTGTGTTTTCAATCATATCCATACTGTTTTTCCCCCTTTGTTTCCCGGAAAGTCCCAAAGACCGACGCCTGCTTCCATGAACGGTCCCCACTTCGCTGGACTGGCATCCCAACCATCCATCAATGTGATCATCACCTCTCCACGGTGGAGCGGAGCTCCACCTCGCCCTTGGCCGCCTGGAGATGGACCTTCATCCTCTCCTGGTCCCGTCTCCTGCGCTCCAGGAGGTCTTCCTCCAATCCCTGGACCCCCCTCTCCACCGACCTCTCGAGGAGATCCTCCACAGAGGTCCCCTGGCCGTACATTCGGAACAGGTCCGATGCGCGGTTGAGGGTGTTGGCGGATATGCTGAGGGTCATCTTGTTCTCCCCCTGCACCGCCTCGGAGGTGCCCAGAAGCTCAAGGGCTTTTTGTATTACATCTGTCTTAGATAGGTCGAGATCATTCTTGAACCGATCCATGATGTCCACGTGCTTTTGGGACACCCGGGCAGAGATCGTCACAACCTTTTCAGACATTGCCATTCCCATCCTTTTGATCTCCGGGCAGGAGCCCTGAAAAGGGACCATATCCCACCGGAAATCTGTAATACTTTTGTATTACCCTCCCATCTGCTTGATTTTATATAAAGGTTGGGTTAAAAAAACTGCAAGTTGAATATCCTACGGCCATTAGATTCGATAATACCAGTGTCAGAACGAATCTACCTGCGTGAAGAGGGTGCGAAACTTCAATAGGTCATTTCCAGAGGGCCCTACGCCCTCCTTCTCTCCATCTTCAGGGTCAGTACGGCCCCCAGAAGGAACGCCGTGGCGAAGAGCGTAAGCGCCAGGAGCTGGGGCCAGATCTCGGCCACTCCCCATCCTCTCACCATCACGGAGCGGAGCCCTTTGATAGCATACGTTACCGGGATCCCGTATGATAGCGGGCGCAGGTAGGCCGGGATCGACTCAAGGGGCCAGAAGATGCCCGCAAGCAGGAAGGTGGGCATCACTATCAGAGGATAGAACTGGATCGCCTGCGACTCCCTCCTTGCGAGGCTTGACAGGAGTATGCCAAGTGAGACGCTGACCATGCCCAGCATGGAACCTATGAGGAACGTCAACAGGAGATTGCCCACTACCATTACGTCGAATACCAACACGGCTATCGCTATCAGAAGGGCGACCTGTGCCATGCCCAGAATGCTGAACGCCAGGGCGTAGCCCAATATGATCTCACCCTCCGTGATGGGGGTGGCCATCAGGCGATAGAGCGTCCCCTGGGTCCTCTCACCCACGAACGTTATCAGCGACAACGTCGTGGTCAGAAGGAATATGGTGAAGCCCATGATCCCGGGTATGAACATATCTATGAACGTGGCCCCCTCGCCGTACACCGGATCGCTGGCGTCAACGTCGATGGGCACATCGAACCCGCCCTGCTCCATCGTTTCGGCTATCGCCTGCATGACCAAACGGTTCACCTCCGACACCACGCTCACCTCCGCCTGATCGGACCTTATCGAGACGGTGCTGTGTTCGGTGGTGCCCATGATGGCCGTTACGTTCCCGGAAGCCATGGCGCTCTTGTAGGCCATGATGTTCATTGTGAAGTTCTCGGGGAATATTATCAGCGAGTAATAGGTGCCGTCCTCCACGCCCTTGAGACCATCCTCTATTGACGACGAATAGCTGATATCCAGGACATCCCTGTCCATGTTGGAGATGACCGACTGGGAGATCTTCACACTCTGGTTGAAAACCGGTGTCCGATACCCCTGATCGAGGTTGACGATCACCACCTTCACATCCTCCATATCCCCCGAGAAAGCTATCCCGAATACCATCATGGAGAGGATCGGCGCCAGGAGCATCAGCGCGAGGCTCCTCTTATCGTGCCTGAAGTTCCAGAATATCTTCTTTGTCACCATGAGGAACCTGAGCCCTTTCATGCGATCACCCCTGGAGATCTTGCCGATGCGAGCTTCAGGAACGCATCTTCAAGGTTGTCCGTGCCGGTATCCTTCATGATCCTCCCGGGAGACCCCTTTGATATGAGCTTTCCCGACCTCATGAGGCCGATGTTATCGCATTTTCGTGCCTCGTCCAGGTAGTGGGTGGTCATGATGATGGTCACCCCCTTCCTCTTGAGGTCGTGGAACGTCTTCCAGAAGGATACGCGAAGCGGTGGGTCCACTCCCACGGTGGGCTCGTCCAGGAAGAGTATGTCGGGTGAGTGAAGGAGCGCAACAGCAAGGGATATCCTGTGCCTCTGCCCTCCAGATAGTTCGGAGAGAAGAGAATCCCTCCTTCCCTTCAGGTCCACGATCCGGAGGACCTCCTCCTCCCTCTCCTCTAATGCCCTCTTCTTCATGCCGAAGATCCCTCCGAAGAGCTTGAGGTTCTCGTGGACGGTGAGCTCCTCGTACAGGGCCGTCTCCTGGGGCATGTAACCGACCCTTTCCAACTCGATCCCTTTCGATATCGACCTTCCCAACACCAGGGCGTCCCCGCTATCGGGCTTGATCAGGCCCAGCAGAAGCTTGATGGTCGTCGTCTTTCCCGAGCCGTTTGGGCCTAGAAGACCGAATACCTGGCCCGACCCCACAGTAAGGTCCAGGCCGTCCACCGCTTTGATCTTCCCGTAGCTCTTGCACAAGCCCCTTATCTCAACTCCGTTCATTTTCCGACCTCCTTTGATATCGCTCCTTCAGGGAAAATATCCATAACCACCCCGAGGGAGTCACTGTACGACTTAAACCTGACCATTGAAATATCTACCTCAATATCTCCTCAGCACGTGATCCCTGTAGGACCTCAGAAAAGGGGTAAGCTCCCTGTGAGGCGGGACCATCTCCATCCTTCTGGTTTCCAGCTCATTATCGCTTAGCTCCACGTTCAATCCCCTGCCGGGGATATCTATCTCGATGAGATCCCCGTCCTGGATAAGGCCGATCACGCCGCCTGCATACGCCTCCGGGTCAACGTGGCCGACACATGGGCCCCTGGTGGCTCCGGAGAAGCGCCCGTCGGTCACCAGTGCGACCCTCTTGAACCCTGCCCCGATGATGGCCGCCGTGGGCGAGAGCATCTCGGGCATCCCTGGAGCGCCTGCGGGCCCCATGAAGCTGATCACCACCACATCGCCCTCCTCTATGCCCCCACTTTCGATGGCATCAAGCACCCCTTCCTCGGTGTGGAACACCTTCGCAGGCCCCTTGTGGACCATCATCTCATCGGAGACGGCGATCTGTTTGATCACCGAATCCACCGCCACGTTCCCCTTCAGGATCGCAAGACCTCCCTCGGCGAAGAAGGGATCTTTTAATTCCCTTATCACGGAATTATCCTTTACCGTGGACGATCTGGCGATCTCCACAATATCCCGGCCGTCCACGGTCCTTGCGGTTTTCAGCCTATCAGCCAGCCTGTTGAGAACTGCAGGTATTCCTCCCGCCCTATCGAGGTCCTCCATGTGGTGGGGGCCGGACGGGCTGATATGACAGATGTTGGGGGTCGTTTTGGAGATCTCATCGAACATATCCATTGTGAGGTCTATTCCCAGCTCCCGGGAGATGGCAGGCAGATGAAGGGCCACATTGGTCGACCCGCCTATCGCCATGTCAACCATGACAGCGTTGTGGAATGCTTCCGTGGTCATGATCCGGGAGGGCGTCAACCCCTCCGAAAGTAGCTCTACGATCCTTTTACCCGAGAGATACGCCTGCTCCCGTTTTTTATCCGAGACCGCCAATGCTGTCGCGCATCCGGACAGGGACATGCCCAGCGCCTCTGCCATGCATGCCATGGAGTTTGCCGTGAACATTCCGGAACAGGCCCCCGGACCAGGGCAGGCGTGCCTCTCTATTCTGTTCGCCTCCTCAACGCTCATCCTTCCGGCTTTCAAGGCCCCTACAGCCTCGAAACCGGAGGAGAGGTCGTACACCTTGTCCCCCTCCCTTCCCGCCTTCATGGGCCCCCCCGTCAGAATGATCGCGGGAATGTCCAATCTTCCCGCGGCCATGAGCATCCCGGGTGTGATCTTGTCGCAGTTGGTCACACCAACCCACGCGTCCAGTGAGTGGGATATGACCATGAGCTCCACGTTGTCGGCGATATGGTCTCTTGATGGAAGCGAGTGCCTCATTGAGACGTGCATGGCGATCCCGTCGCAGATCCCCGGAACACCCCACTCGAACGGAACCCCTCCCGCCTCTTTGATCCCCCTCTTGACCTCCAAGACCAGCTCATTTAAGTGAATATGCCCGGGTATCAGTTCATTGAACGAATTGGCGATCCCGATAAAGGGTTTTTTTAGATCGTCATCGCCAATGCCCGCTGCCCTGAGCAGGGCCCTGTGGGGCAGGGTCTCATCTCCTCTCTTCAGAACGTCCGACCGCAGATATATCCCTCCTGTCGGCGGAGAAGGGTCTACCTATGGAATTAAACTTTCGGAGAAAAGAGTTAGGGGCCGCGTCGAGTCGAATCAAATTAGGTTTGGAGACTTGCGAGGGGCGGCCCCCGACGTGGTATAATAGCATCTCCATCTACATATACATTACCCTACAGTAATGCAACATTCCTTCCAGGTCCATTTCAACATTAAAATAAGTGGGCCCTGCCGTAACAGGGCCCTTTACGGATATTACTCATCGTCCAGGTCGTCCTCGTCCTCTTCATCCTCGTCCTCTTCATCCTCGTCCTCGTCATCCCAGCCCATATCGTCCTCTCCCTCATCCTCGAAGTCGAAATCGTCCTTCTTCCTTCTGAGAACGAATATGACCACTACTATCGCCAGAAGCAATAGAAGCAGGATCATCGATATGACCACCACCGTACCGCAGGAGCTGGAGGCCTCCTTCTCCTTGTCCAGGGAGATCTCATCCAGATCGGTCTCACCCTCGGCGATCACCACCTTGAACTCAAGGTCGTCGTATCCCGAAAGCGAGATAGTAAGGTCATGTGTCCCCT
>JAUVCY010000305.1 GCA_030595585.1 Thermoplasmatota archaeon | reverse complement strand
CATCATCGCCCTTGTTCTTGACCAACATGAGGATCAACACGCCGGCAACAGCTCCCACAGCGATGATGATCGCTATGACCAACACCACAGAGCTGGTACCATCATCCTCCTGAACGACCGTCGAGTTATCAATTGGTTCATCGCCGTTGATGGGCCCGTCACTGTTCGATTCAATAAGGTCCAGCTGGATCCACAGGGTCTTCGTTATGGTGGGCTCTCCCGTGCCGGGGTCGATCTCGTAGGTCTTGAGGGTGATCTCAAGCTCCTTTCTGCTGTCCCTGTTGATCACATCAGGTGCCACGAGGACGAGGTGGGGCTTCCTCTCCTCACCTGGCAGAAGGTCGATAAAGGACTCATTGTCTAAAGACGTCTCCCAGCCCTCGTCCGAAAGCTCGGAAAGGGTTGGGACCTCCAGATAACACGAGGTGATCAGGTTCCCCGCGTTCTTGATCGATAACGTATAGTCGAGCCTTTCCCCCGCCGTGACCTCCACGGCGTCCGTTCCCGTGGTCAGGTTGATAAGCGTGTACTCCATGGGATAGATCGTCACCTCCTTGGAGATCTTACCTTCATAAGTCCCCGTGTAGGAGGCGGTCACCACGACCCTCCCCTCGGCATCGGGCGATATCCCCGGAGGAACCGGGATGTCCAGATCTGTGGCAGGATTGTGGTTCAGCGGGTCCAGCTCAAGTACGATGTTCGCGCTATTGTCCAGCCGGCCGAACACCTTCACGTTGTTCTCTACTCCCCCGTCGAAGTACACGAGGGAGCTCCAGTAACGGCCCGTGGGGCCCCCTTGATCATATTCGGTTATGTTGGACGTAAGGGTGATCGTCGCGGTCTCTCCGATGCTCAGGTCCATCGTGATCGAACCCTCGATCTCCAGGACACCCTGATAGGGGTCGGATGGGTCCACCGAGATCTCGTAGTAATCCTCCTCGAACTGCATGCGGGGCTGGGAGCCCTCAACATTGGAGGCCATGATCACGGAAAGGAGCAGCAATAGGGCCAACGGCCAGATCCGCTTCATATTTTTCCTTATAGGTATAGGTGATATAAATCTCATATCCCTTTCCGATGAGGGCCAATCGATATCTATATCAGAAAAGAGGAGGATTAACGGTCAGATGAATAAGGTAAACGAGCTGGAACCCATGTCGGTGCAGGAGCTGGGCGACGTCTACTACTCGGAGAAGGGGCAGAACCGCCTAACCAAGCTGCCGGAGAAATTCTACGAGAGGGCTGCGGCATATCTGAAAAGGCTGCAGGTCAAGGTGGAGTGCTCCATATCCGAGGATGCGACCATCTACGGGGGCGAGGCCTACCAGTCATCCGAGGAGATACATCGTGCCAGGGAGATCGTGGAGAGGATCTACAACACCAGGGAGAGGAAGTTGGTCCTGGCAGCCATGAACTCCGCAAGGGGCATAAAACAGGACCTGACGAACCTCGATCCCGAAGAGGATAACCTGTATTACGATTCAAAGCTGGTCTTCGGCGAGAACCGGGACAGCATACTCCGGTTCGACCGTTTGAACCCGAAACCCGACAAGATGCGTCCCGAGACGGGGATCAACACATCGACGGACGACTTCGTGGACCCGATGGATATCCAGGAGGACCGCCTGGAGAAAGTGGTCTCCAATATCTCAAAGAAGCTGAAAGGTCCCGACGAGGTAATGCCCAAGGAGGAGGAGGAAGAGGAGGAACCTGACGACGAATCTACGGTTTCGTCTAACCCTCGTGATGTCAACAAATCCGGAGATTTGTCTTACCCTCAAGATAGTGATCTTGAGGAAAGTAATCGCTCGGAGGAGGAGGAGAAGGCGAAGCACGGCTCAAGACACCACACCGAGATGGCAGAGGGTTCCGTGGTGGTCCGAGCGCTCAAGGACATCGATGATTTCACCGCATTGGACGGAAGCGTCATAGGCCTCAAAAAAGAGGATATCATCTACCTGGATGGAAAGATGGCGATGGTCCTGATCGAGGGAGATTTCGTGGAGCTGGTGGAGGGATGACACATATCCCGCTTCCGGTGATACTGCACCTGGGGCAGGACGATCCAAGGAAATGCACTTCAAGAAAGATGGCAAAGTTCAACCTCGCCAGGCTTACGGACAAACCTGCCGGACTTCCGTACGGCGCCCTTATGCTCGACCCATTCTCGGATACTGCGCTATCGAAAGAGGACCTGCCCCTCTTCAGGAAAAAAGGGATAACGGCGATCGACTGCTCATGGGCCAAGGCGGATGAGGTCTTTCCCATGGTGAGGAAGACCCATCGCCCGGTGCCGAGGGCCCTTCCCCTGCTGATGGCGGCCAATCCAACCAAGTTCGGCAGGGTGGGAGAGCTCTCCACCCTGGAGGCGCTTGCCGCATCCTATTTCATACTTGGATTCGATGAGGAGGGGCGCTCCCTCCTCTCCTTATACAACTGGGGGATCAGGTTCCTGGAGGTGAACAGGGAGCCACTTCAGGCTTATTCCTTGTGCCAGACGAGCTCGCAGATCGTGGAGGTACAGAAGGAGTTCTTCTGACCTACTCCTCTTTATCCTTTGAAAGGTCGATCGGGGAGGGGCTTGGGCCGATATCATCCGCCTTGGTGCCCCTTATGTAGGTCCCACAGGATGGGCAAAAATCCAGGTTCGCATCAAGCCTGGACTCGCATTTGGGGCAAACGCCCCCTTCCATCTCGGCCCCCTTCTTCTTCATCCAGTACCCGTAGCCGATCAGGATGAACGTGGAGAATATGATGAAGAAGCCGATCTGGATCATGACTATGGTCAGGTCGTCGATGTTCTGAAACCACCACTTGTCCTCCTCTTCCTCCTCACCTATCAGGTGGTCAATAAGCCTCTCC
>JAUVCY010000081.1 GCA_030595585.1 Thermoplasmatota archaeon | reverse complement strand
GACGATCACGGATGTGCCGAGGTCATCCACAGGCTGGAGGATATCACCACCGTGGACGGGAGTCCCAGGGTGATGGGGCCTCTCTGGGTGGGCCCCCTGGAGGATAGGGGTCTAACGACCAGGATGTTGAGCGCCATGGAGGGGGAGAGGTTCGCCTACATGAGGACACACAAACACATCAGGTCCATGCTCGAAACGGCCATTTCGGAGAACGGGCTCCCTCCCGGGGGATATGATACGAATGCCGTTGCAAGCGAATTGAAGATGTCGCCCCCCCGCATCTCGTCGTTGATGGAGGCGCTGAAAGCGAAGGGGTTCGGTGTCAGCAGGAGCAGGTTCTCCCCGACTCTCGTTAAGACGGACGCGCCCTGGAAGGTCTTCAAGAGGACCTTCATCGATATTGTGGAGGATGGGTGATGGTCCAGGTCAAGGCGAATTCCATTGATGCCAAGGTCCTGAAGGTCCTCCTCGAGAGGTATCCGATCGATATCGAGGAGGTTGCAGGTGAGCTGAAACTGCCGCTGAGGTCCGTTCAGAGGGCGGTCAAGGCGATGGAACAGAGGGGATGGGTCGCACTTGAGGTCCTGAGCGACAAAACGTTCATCCGGATGAGAAGGTTCGATTTCACGTTCATTGGCAGGGATGACACACAGAGGAAGGCGGTCAAGCACAAGAAGAAGGACAAAAAGAAGAAGAAGGTCGTGGAGAAACTGCTTCATGACGATCACGACGACATGATGTATGCTTGATACATTCTATTATGGTCCTTCCCTGGCTCCCTTCAATTAGATAAAAATGAGCGCCGGGAGCCGGATTTGTCCAGCAGCAATCCCTCTGGGATTGTGCGGAGTTGAAAGTTGGATTATTAATTGGACCAATAACTTTCAACAACAAGTTCAAATCCGGCTCCCATCATTCTATTTTCGATAAAATACTGACTAAAACAATAGAAAATGGCGCCGGGAGCCGGATTTGAACCGACAAGGGTTTCCCCAACGGTTTTCGAGACCGTCGCCGTACCAGGTTGAGCCACCCCGGCTGAGTATTATTTAGCGGTTGATGTCGGGTGTGGTCCCTGGTACGGGGACCGTCTTACACTCTCAAGGAGAGGGGAAGATCCGGAAAATGCAACGCATTTTCCAAGGATACCAGGTTGAGCCACCCCGGCTGAGTATTATTTAACGGTTGAAATGACAACTATGCTAACAAGGGGTCAAATAGAGATTCATTATAAAGTGTTTCGGTTTGAACACTTTTTTTACCTATCCATATTTTTCCTTGATCAATTTCCTGATGGTGAGCTTGGCCCATGTGAATGCCACTATCGAACCTATGCTGTTACCAAGGAATATCCCGAACCAGATCCCAACGAGGCCGAGGTCGAGAACGACCCCCAGGACGTAGCTGCAGATTGCGGTCAATATAAGTGTTCTCAGCAGTGTCACGACAAGTGATCGGAACCCCTTGCCCATTCCCTGGAAGGCGGATGATGAGAGCATTCCAAATGCCACAAATGGATAGAAGATACACATGATCCGAATAAATATCACAAGGTCATCATACAACACGGCCGAACCCTCCGACCAGGTGAACATCCTGACGATCCAGGGTGCGAAAGCAAAGGTCAGAACGGCCATGGTCAGCTCGATGATCAATCCCATCTTCACCGCATATCTGTGCGCGCTCCTGAGCTTCCGGTAGGCTTCTGCTCCGTAGGTGGCACCGGCCACCGAGACCATGGCCGTGGAGATCCCCATCACGGGCAGTATTGCAAGTGTGATCACCCGCCATCCGGCAGTAAACACTGCGACCCCATGTATGCCACCAACGAAACCAACGATCAGGATCAGTATGAACATGTTGATGGACATGGACATCTGCTGAAGTGATGCGGGCAGACCTACCCTCATGATATCCTTGATGACGGGCATATTCGGCCGGAATTTACGGAAAGGAAATGAGATGTAGGTATCCTTCTTGAAGAACAGCCAGTAGAACAGCATCAATGAGGATATTATCATGGAGAGAAGAGTGGCCCATGCAGCCCCTGTTACTCCCAGGTCAAATCCATAGATGAAGATCGGGTCGAGGACGATATTCATTACCGAACCCACTATCATCGCATACATCGCCCTCTTCGCGTCCCCCTCTGCCCTCATGATCGCGTTGGCGATGTTGCTGAAGAATATCACAATACTTCCTGCAAAGAGGATCCGACCGTATGATGTGGCCATCTCCTTTGCGTCTCCCGCTCCCATGGCCTCGAATATCATATCTGCCATCAGGAACATCGGTATGGTGAAGGTGATGGCGATAAGCACCATGATGGCAAGGGTGTGCATTGCAACCTGATCCGCCCCCTTCTTGTCCTTGCTGCCTATCCTTCTCGATATCGCAGCCCCCCCGCCGATCCCGATACCTACGGCCAATGCCATGGCCATGAAAAAGAAGGGAAAGAAGAATCCAACTGCGGCAAGGGCCTCGGGCCCCAGACCGGAGACCCAGATGGCATCCACCAGATTGTACAGGGTCTGGATCGACATCGCGATCATCATCGGCAGGGCCAGTTTCCATATCGCTTTTCGGGGATTACCCAGCAGGGTCTTGACACCTTCTGTTCGACCTTTTCCCATCATCCCACCCTTCGCACCTGCCAATTATTTCCCCCCCGCGGGGCTGAAACACATCTCATGGCCTGTGGCCCGTGAGGAGTTCTTCGCGACCTTGAGCAAAAGCCCATGGAGGATTTTTACCTCCTCATCGGACAGGCCCTGCGAAAGCTCGGAGACCAGATCTTTTAGCGTTCCTCTTACCATGGGTTTGATCTCATTGCCCTTATTGGTCAGGTGTACAAGATAGGACCTTCTGTCAGAGGGATCCTGTTCCCGGACCACATAACCACCCTCAACCAGCTTTCGAACTGCTCTGGTCGTGGTCGCCTTGTCCAATCCCACAAGTCTTGAGAGCTCGTCCTGATTGATCCCATCTTTTCTGTAAAGTGTCATCAGATACGGATGTTGACCGCTGCCGATCCCGAGGTCCTCCAACCTCCGGGCAATATACCAGTGGTTCTGCCTGGATATGAAACTTATCAGCTTGCCAATATTTTGGCCGTCACCCATCTTGACATCTCCGGAGATGGACCACCGATATCATCACACCATAAATAGTTGCGCATGCAACTATTTTCCCATATCCATCATACCAGCATTTACAGATCAGAATAGGTGTTCATCGATCGTGTGAGGATCCCCCGCCGGCCTTGCAATTATCGTTCTGAGGACGTGCTCCCCTCCCTCAAGCTCCTTTTGAACCTCGAGGGCATCCTCGGGCCTGCACAGGCAGTGAACGTTCGGGCCGGCGTCTATCGTAAAGTATACCTCAAGGCCCCTGTCCCTCATGGCGTGGACGGATCTGATAACCTTGAGCGTCTCCCCCTGCCAGTAATACAGGGGCAGGTCAGAGGTCATCATGACGGCGTGCATGTACTTTGAGTTCCTCTCCGCAATGGACCCGACCGTTCTCAGGTCGTTATCGAGTATGGCGTCTCTCACAAGCAATGCCTCTTTCTGGGACAGCTCCGTCCTGATGGAATTGAAAGGGCTCGTATGGGCGTGCTCGTGGCCGACGTCCGAGGAGACGCCTTTCCTTCCCTCGTTCACGATCGCGATAACGGCGTTCAGCGGGAAAGGATCGCCCTCACACACCTTCTCGGCAAATGAGGTCTCATGGGAGCTACCCTTGTGCCAGTACACGAAGCCGCCGTGAAGTGATCGTACGGCCGACCCCGACCCCAATCTGGCCCAGGTGGACAGCTCCTCCCTGGAGAGGTCCAGGCCCAGAGCGCTCGATACGGCGATGGCCAGCGCCGAGAAACCCGCTGCGGATGAGGCCAATCCCGCCGCGGTTGGAAAATCGTTCCTGGACCCTATCCGAAAATGCTCCTCCACGCCCGCCTTCGCCCTCAGGGGGTCCACAACCAACCTCACGCGCTCCAGCTCCCTCCCCGTCAGCTCCCTGCCCTCAAGGACCATACTGTCCTCCTCGTACGACCGGGAGAACTCCACGGTCGTATGGGACATCAACTTTGAACCGCCCGAGATGCCCTCCTTGGTCATCGACACATTGTCGTTCAAGGGAAGGTTCAGGCCCCGCCCGCCATCTTCCTGCCTACCCCAGTACTTGATCAACGCTATGTTGGAGTGTGAGATGGCAGAGGCCTTCATATATCGTGCTACGCCCATGATATGTATTATCTTTTTCCCTCTTCCCATCCATTTGGATCACAACGTGATATCACAGCCGATCGGGGGTGGCCAGGGCACAGGAACCACCGAAAAGTTATTTTTAAATGATATCCTTGTACCCCGCACAGCTGGGGTATATTTTTCAGTTCTCGAAATAGAGGTGTACGTCATGGGGGCGACTGGTACCGAAGAGCACTTGGAGGAGATAGAGACAGGTCCGAATGAGGTCTTTTCGGTAATAACCGATCTTGAGCTGGCCCGCTCCTGGGGTCAGACCTCCGCCGGCGCGATCCTTTTCCCCCCCGGAGCGCAGTTGGGCCTCGGCCATATCGTGGAGATCAAACCCAAAGGGTCCAACTATCCATGCAGGTTAAAGGTCAAGATCATCAGATACGGCCAGATCGTGGAGCTGGACATCATCGAGGGGCCTTTCTTCGGACATATGGCCGTGTCCCTGGAACCCAGGCCTTACGGAACCCTACTTGCAATAAAAATGGATTACAGGATCGAGAGGGTCGGGTTCAGGTTGAGATGGTCCATGTCCGAGAGGAAGAAGTTCGGGAAACTGATGGAAGAGGTGCTCACCCACATCAAATCCTTCTCCGAGAGCAGGGCCAGGCAGTGATCTACTCTCCTGATATCCCTCTCTTCAACCTTCCCAGGAACTCACTTTTCATCTTCTCCCTTGCGGGAACGTCCCTACCCTCAACGGTCAGCCTTATCATCGGAGAGGTGTTGGAGCATCGTATCAGGGCCCAGCCGTCATCCGTATCGACCCTCACGCCATCCATAGTGTTCACCCTTTCGAATTGGACAGATATCTCATCTTTCAGGGAATCCACAACGGCGAACTTGGTCTCGTCCGGGCATTCAACAGCGACGGCGTCCATTGGATACTGAGGCACTGTATCAACGATATCGGACAGTTTCATCCCCGTTACGGCCAGTATCCTCATGACCTCGAGAGGGATCACTATCGCATCGTCGAACAGCACGTGTTCGGGGATGATCATGTGGCCCGACCTCTCCACTCCGAATATCGCCCCGTGAAGTTTCGCCTCGAGCGTCAGGAACGTGTGTCCCACCTTGATCCTCTTCACCTCGGCTCCCAGCGGAAGGAGAACGTCCTCGATCGCCATCGAGGACTCAACGTTGGCAAGGACGAGGCCACCTCCTTTCTCCTTGAGCAGGTGCTTCGCCATGATGATCCCGATCGTGTCCGACGTGAGAAAACGCCCCTTATCATCAACGATGAGAGCCCTATCCCCATCCCCGTCAAAGGCTACCCCCAGCGAGAGGGCCTTCTCCATAACGAGATCCCGAAGCTTCCCAAGGAACTCCGGTTTGGGCTCTGAGGGCCTCCCCTTGAAATGAGGGTCCAGCTCGCAGTTCACGGTCTCCAGGCCCACCCCCAATCCCGAGATCACATCAGGTGCAGAGAGGCACATCGACCCCCCGCAGTCCACGCCGATCCCGAGGTTCGATCCCGATAGGACATCACCGTATTTGCCCACCCAGAAATCTCGATATCTTGAGTGATAATCCTCGGATACCACCTTACCCATGCCTTTCCAATCGACCTTCGAGAACCTCCTATCCAGCACACGGTCCCTTATGGACATGATGTGTTCCTCGGGAAACCCCACACCATCGCCGAAGTATATCTTCAGGCCGTTCCACTCCGGGCCAAGATGCGATGCGGTGATAAAACAGGATGCATCCACGCCTTCTGCGTACCCTCCGTAGAGGGCGATACCAAAACTGCACTGCCCAAGTGAGATGACGTCGATCCCCGAGGAGAGAAGTGCGGAGATCACCGCATCCGCCATCGCCTCGGAGGTGGTCCTGATATCGTAGCCGAGGGAGACCCTGGAGAAGCCAAGGTCCTTCTTGAGGAACGCCCCCAGCCCGTAACCTATGTCCATAGCGATGCCGGAGTCCAGGTCCTGCCCCCATATTCCCCTAATATCATAAGCGCGAAAGATGTGTTTCATGGGTCCCACCACAAGAGGTCGATTAATGCATCATGGTTCTTATATATATTGAGGATGACCCGTTCTCGATGTGGGCCGCGCGCCCCAATGCAGCCTAACTTTGACATATGGATACTTATGAGAGTCAAAGTTAGGCCTCTCCCAACATTGACCGGCTATTATCATATTCGATCTGTCAAAGTTGGGATGCAGGGATGGATTGATATACCACCTGTCGTTTTTTCCGTCCATGGATAATGAATACCCCGTTCTTCAGGTTGCACTCGATCTAATGCACTCCAGAAGGGCCGTCCAGATGGCCAGGGAGGCGGTCACGGGGGGCATCGACTGGCTGGAAGTTGGCACACCCCTGTTGAAGAGCGAGGGGGTCGAGGTGATCCGGGAGCTCAGGGCCCTCTTTCCAGAAAAGACGATAGTGGCAGATATGAAGACCATGGACACCGGGGGCTTCGAGACCGAGATCGTTGCAAGGGCAGGAGGAAATATCAATACGGTTATGGGCGCCGCCGACGACGGAACGATCCAGGAGGCGGTCCGCTCCGGCAGGAAGTATGGCTGCAGGATCATGGTGGACCTTCTGGGCTCGCCCGACCTGATCCAACGTGCCCGGGAGGTAAAGGAGATGGGGGTAGATCTCCTATGCGTTCACCTCTCCATCGACGATCAGATGATGGGAAAGAGCATCCCCGAACATATCAAAGAGCTCATCGAAAAGGTCGACCTGCCCCTGGCCGTGGCAGGAGGCATTACCTCCGAGACCGCCCCTCTCCTGGTGGAGATGGGCGTATCGATCATCATAGTCGGTGGGGCCATCACCAAGAGCCCTGACGTGGAGGAGGCCTCCAGGACCATCAAGGAGTCCATGGAGACGAGGAAGGCTATAGCTTCGAAGAGATACAAGAGGTACTCCGATCACGACGGGGTCAGGGAGGCCCTTCTGAAGGTATCGACGCCCAACGTGGCGGATGCCATGCACAGGAAAGGTGCTATGGTGGGTATAACCCCCGTGGGGCCCGGGTTGAAATGCGTTGGACCGGCATATACGTGCAGGACCATAGACGGCGACTGGGCCAAGACCGTCGAGGCCATAGAGAAGGCCTCACCAGGCGACATCATCGTCATAGATGCGGGGTCAAGGCACATCTCCCCCTGGGGCGAGTTGGCCACGTGGTCCTGCAAGGTCCGAGAGATAGCAGGGGTAATACTGGACGGACCCGCCCGT
>JAUVCY010000252.1 GCA_030595585.1 Thermoplasmatota archaeon | reverse complement strand
GTGACCCACAAGATCCAGGTCCCCATCATAGAGAAGTCCACGGCACAGGTGGTGTCCATACAGGGGGACGAGGCCCAGCTTATGGATCTGGAGACCTACGAGATGTTCACGATCTCCATACCCGAGGAGTTCAAGGAGAAGATCGAGGCTGGCCAGGAGGTCATGTACCAGGCCGCCTTGGACCGGAAATCCATAACGAGGATATGATCGGGGCAGATGTACCCCATTGTTCAATGGCAGCCCCTTCACGTTTTCTCAATTTTATAAGTGGCACGATACGTTCTCAGGGTTCTTTTCGAAGTACCTCTGGTGATACTCCTCTGCAGGGTAGAAGGTGGATGAGGGCGTTATCTCGGTCGCGACCGGCGCGTAATACTCCTCGCTTGCATCCAGCCTATCTCTGGATTTTATGGCGATCCTCTCCTGCTCCGGTGAGGAGAAGAAGACCGCTGACCTGTACTGGGAGCCCACGTCCGGCCCCTGCCTGTTGACCGTTGTGGGGTCGTGGATCGACCAGAAGTGGTCCAGCAGCTCTTCGAAGGAGATCACGCCGGGAGTGAACTCGACCAGGACCACCTCCGCGTGCCCCGTACGGCCGGTGCAGACCTCCCTGTACGTGGGGTCCTTCGTGTCTCCACCGCTGTATCCCACCGTGGTCCTCACAACTCCCTCGAGCTCGTCAAGCGACGCCTGGACGCCCCAGAAGCATCCCGCTGCGAACATGGCTTTCTCCAAATCCAGCACCTGCCCGGATAACGCACAGGGGATATTTATCCCTCCTCCTAACATTGACCGGCTATATCCTATTGGATCTGTCAATATTGGGATTCAGATCAAATTAGATCTGTCAAAGTTGGGATCCGGGAAAGGTTATTCAATCACCTCACACTTTCAAGGCCCATGGGCCAGGAAGGGGTTTCGATAAACAGTGTGGACCCGATATTCGCCGATGCAGGTTCGTCGTTCGACGAGGCGAAGTACATCCTGTTCGGTGTGCCGTTCGATGCGACGTCGTCACATATCACGGGAGCATCACAGGCCCCTGCGGCCATCAGGTCGGAAACGTACAATTTCGAGACCTTCCTGATGGACCTGGGCGTGGAGATCGGCGACATCCCCATATGCGACCTGGGGGACATCGAGCTGATCAACGAGGAGGCGCACCAGGAAGAGGTGCTGAAGGATGTCCTCTCGATCTCGAAGAGGATATTCAATGCGGACAAGATGCCCGTGATAATGGGGGGAGAGCATTCGCTCACCGAGCCGGCGGTGGATGCCTTCATGGAGAAATACAGTTCAAAGGGGGGGACGGTCGTGGTCATAGACGCCCATCTCGACTTCAGGCAGGAGTATCAGTCCAACCCACGGTCACACGCCTGCGTCACCCGAAGGATCTTCGAGAAGTGGGGGCCCGACAGCATCTCCGTCATCGGACCCAGGTCGGGCTGCAGGGAGGAGTATCGGGATGCCCGGGAGATGGGACTTCGATATGCCACGTCACAGGAGGTGAGGGCGGCCTCGATATTCGAGATCCTTGACTCCTGGGATACGGCCTTCTCCGTGAGGAACCGTCCCATCTACCTCTCCATAGACATGGACGGGATCGATCCGGCCTACGCACCCGGCGTGGGCACGCCCGAGCCCTGGGGACTGACCTCGTGGGACATCCTCCATCTCATCGAGGGGATCGGGGACAACGTCCTTGCCATGGATGTGGTGGAGATCTCCCCGGAGGTTGAGAGATACATCACTCCGGGCCTTGCTGGAAAGCTCATCAGGCAGGTCATCGGGTATCGTGAGAGGACCGTAAAAGGTCCCACCTGGCTGGAGCACATCTGATGTTCTTTCGCATATCTCCCCTTTACACCGTATATATCTATTACAAGCTGATATAAGCTGTAATGGGTTCAAAGTATGAGCGTGAATTGAAGCGCCTCCTTGAAGGGGATATGGCATCCCTGGTGAAGATGAAGAAGACCTGCTCGGCGGAGGAGTGCGAGGGGTACGATGTCATGGAGAGGTACCCGTTCATGGTGGTGAGGGGTGCGGGCTCCTTTGGTGTCGACCTCGTTGCACTTCGGGGGGAGCTATCCTTCCCCATCGAGGTGAAGTCCTCATCCGTGCCGAAGCTCTACCTCAGCCAGCCCAGGCTGAAAGAGCAGCTGGGCGACTTTCTCGAGGATTGCAGGAGGGCCAATACGTTTCCGATATACGCCCTGAGGTACAAGGGATACCGTGGGGACAGCTGGAGGGTGTTCACCATCGAGATGGAAGGATTGAAGTACTTCTCCCATACGCTGAATAGAAAGACGGTGAAGATGAGGGAGACCAGAGGGGGGAACTACGTCCTTGACTGGGAGGAGGGGATGCCGTTGTCCAGTTTCCTGATCGAGGTGGGAAAGATCATCAGGTCCATTCGCAACGAGTGATTCGGGTAATTCCCTAAATATATGATAATATCATTATACCCCATCCAGGGGGACTCGACCTGAAAGGACACATCTCATCATCGATCATCATCATGGCAATGCTTCTGATATCCTCATTGATGGTGGGCCCAATACGGGCGTCAGGGGGTTCAGATGAAACGGTTCCCCCACAGATCCCAGCCGATCCCCCTACACGGGATGATGGCCCCATCGGCCTCTACGACGGCCGGGTGCTGTACGATGATGTCGTACTGATCGTCAACGACAACTCGGAGATCTCCAGGGAGATAGGGACATATTTCGCAGAGAAACGAGGCCTTCCCCCCGAGAACATCATAAACATCTCCACGTCCACCTCGGAGACCATAACCGTGGCCCAGTTCGATGAGGTGGCCGTGGCGATCAAGGCGAACCTCACGGACCGGGGGATCTCGGACAGCATCAACTACCTTGTAACCACCAAGGGCGTCCCCCTCCGCGTCTCTGGCGCGACCAACGCAAGGGCGTCATTCGACTCGGAGCTTGCCCTTGTGGGAGGGGATTTTGAGAGCTCCATCCACTCGAGCCCCTGGATCGATAACCCATACTATCGGGATATGGACTCATTCTCCTTTGAGAGGGTGGGTATGAGGCTTGTCACACGGTTGACGGGATACACCGTCGAGGAGGCGAAGCACCTGGTGGACCTCGCCGAGATCTCGTACGGGTCCAGGGGAAACGCCCTTATGGACCTCGACCCCGGAAAGGATGGC
Organism: Thermoplasmatota archaeon; assembly: GCA_030595585.1. Classification (GTDB taxonomy): domain Archaea; phylum Thermoplasmatota; class Penumbrarchaeia; order Penumbrarchaeales; family Penumbrarchaeaceae; genus JAGLEG01. The sequence continues at coordinate 465 of JAUVCY010000252.1, read as the reverse complement.
TCCCCGGGATACAAGATCGGCAACGACTGGATGAGGGGGGCGGACAGGTGGTTCAAACAGAACGGATATCCCTCGCTCCTGGATGAGAACAGGACCTTCGGGACCGATTTTTCCGACCTGATGGCGTACAATTCATGGGGCTCCAACGACGGCAACTGGAGCTACAACCACGTATCCAATTCCGGCTTCGAATACGGGACAGGGGATCAGGCGAGCTCCTGGACCTACGATGTGACGGGGGGCAACGTCACCAGAAACGGTACCGTTTCGTACTCGGGCGACTGGTCCGTGAAGCTCGAAAGGGATGGATCGGGATCCCTTCTTGCATATCAAGACAGGGTTCTCCCCTTCATTGACCACAGGTACATTATCGAGGGGAGGATGAAGGTGGAAGGCGTCAGCTCGCAGGGCGCGAAGATCTGGATGGAGGGGCTGGACGATGGAGATGGCGTTGTAACTACGGTC
>JAUVCY010000164.1 GCA_030595585.1 Thermoplasmatota archaeon | reverse complement strand
GGATGAATACGATTACAACGGCTCCTTCGGTGAGGGGTTGATCACAATATACTGGAAGGTGGAGGGGGACTCGTTCAGGATGGCCATTCAGGGAAAGACAACCGGCTGGGTGTCGATCGGGATCGGCTACAGCACTGCGATGGCGGATTCCGACATGATATTCGGATGGGTTGAAGATGACGGCACCGTAAAGGTCATCGACGCATATTCCACCGGACCGACCGGCCCCCATCCGGCTGACACCGATCAGGGGGGTACGAACGATATATTATCGTTCGGAGGGCGGGAGATCAACGGCGTCACCACCATAGAGTTCGTCCGGAAACTGGATACGGGCGACGATATGGACAATCCGATACCGGAGAACGGTACCGTGAAGATCATCTGGGGTGTTGGGGGGTCAGACTCCTTTGATAACATGCACACCAGGGTAGGTTACGGGACCATAGACATTGCATCCGGTGAGACCTCAAGCGAGGAGCCGGTCTCGTTATGGCCAATTCACGCAATATTCATGACCCTCGGGGTGGGCGGCATGATCACCGCCTGGGTCTCCCAGTACCGGAAAAAGTGGAGATCGTTCCTGAAATACCACATATACGTCATGTCCGGGTCTGTAGTAATGGGGGCCATCGGCCTGGCCATGGGTTATTATATGATAGAGTCGGGCACCGGGACCCACCTGAGGGTTCTCCACTCCTGGCTGGGGGTATTGGCGATACTCGCATCCTTTGCGGCGCTGGGCCTGGGGCTGTATTTCAAACATACCCGGATAATGAAGCACAAGAGGCCCACGATGAAGACGCACAAGTACGTCGGAAGGGTGGGGGCCGGCTCGTTCATCCTGGTCGCTGGAATGGGATTCTATCAGGCCATCGTCGTCAACCAGGACGAGCCAGAGCTATGGTTCGTCGGGGTGATGGCGTTACTTCTGATGGCGATCGTCGGGACCATAACCTTCCTGATCGTGAAAGGAAGGCCCACCACCAATAAGATCGACCCTTCGCCAGAAAAGGCGAATGGGATACAGGACGAGATCGATGAGGAGTGATCCCGGTCCAGAGGACCAAAGACCGCCGATCCGATTACGTCCTATCAACGAGAAGCAGTAACATCGGGAGCACGAAGATCGCGCCGATGTAGCTGTATATGATCATTATCGAGGTCAATATGCCGAAGGCCACGAACGCCCCGAAGGATGCGAACATGAGCACTGCAAAGCCAAGTGCGGTGGTTGCGGCGGCGCCCAGCAGTGCCGTACCTGTGGACGAGATCGTATCCGCTATGGCATCTTCCGGCCCTTTACCATTTCCCCTCTCCTCCCGGTACCTGTGCGTGATGTGGATCGAGTAGTCCACCCCCACCCCTATCGAAATGGCGCCGATCAGGATCGTTACCACGTTGAAATCATATCCCAGAAGATACATCGAGCCGAGGATCCAGGTGGTGACAAGGCAGACCGGGATCATTGTGACGATGCCGAACCTGATGGATCTGAAGGCAAACAGAAGTATAACGAAACAGACTGACAGGCATATCAGGATCGAGGATATCATGGTCTGGGTAATGGCCGCCAATACGGTGTAGATAACGATCGGCTCGCCTGTGACCACACAGTTGATCTTCCCCTCATCCTCCAGTATCTCAAGGGGAAGGGAGTCCTCTTCCAGCTCCTCCTTGACCTCCCTCTCATTTCCCTCGCTGTCGGAGGCCTCGAGCCATATCACGGTCCCGTCATAGTCGCCATCTCCACTCCTGTGGAGGAGGTGCTGGATGTCGGATGGGGATACGTCGCCGATCCCCTCCTCGTAGAGGTGATCGAACACCTTGACGACCCCCTGGGGTGAGTCCGGGACCAGATCGCCGTTCTCATCACTCACTTCCAGATCATCTCGGAGCGTGGAGTTCCGCATTATCTCGAAAACGTACTGACAGATGTAGGTGACCGGGAGCTCCCCCTCGACGGCGACCAGGTGTTCATCGTCGTCCATATTTCCAACGGTCTCATCAAGGGCCAGCAGCACCTCCGGATCGGCCACCTCCCCCTCGACAAGTATCATCGCCCATTCTGTGTTGCCCCGGACAAAATGTTCCTCCATCATGTCCATCGCCCGGAACACCTGGGAATCCTCCTGAAGCACGTCCCCAAGGGAGAACTCCGTCCCCACCTGAAGGGCGCCAAGTACAGACCCACCGGTCAGGACCAGTACAACGGGAATGACCAGTAGCGGCATTTTCGCAATTCTAAGAATTCCGCGGGAAGGGATAGCGGTGATTCTCTGGATCCTGGAATTATCCTTTCCAGGTTCACTCCCCTTTTTCCCTTTCACCGGGATCTTTCTATCCACCAACGACCTGAGGGCCGGCACGAATATCCCCATGATGACGAATGCTGAGATAATACCAATACCTATCACCAGCCCGAAGTCGCGGACCGCAGGGAGGCCCGACAGGATATTGGAGAAGAAGGCCGCCGCGGTGGTGACGGTTGCAAGCAGTATAGCCGCGCCTATCTGGGTGATGCTCGTTTCGGCGGCCTCTCCAGGCTCAACACCCTTCTCCCTCTCCTCCCTGTATCTGTGAAGGGAATGTATCGCATAATCAATTCCCAGCGCCAGGATCAGGATCGGTGCGAAGAAGGAGAGCATGGTCATCTTCAGACCAATTAAACCGGTTATCCCGAACATCCAGAGAAATACCATGGGGATCCCGATGACGGATATCAGAACGTCCAGTATTCTCCTTCGCAGGCTGAAAAAGAGCACTGTGACTATCAGGGCGAGGCTGATCGGTAAAAGGGTAAGGCCATCGGCCATCCCCTCCTCCATCTCCGTTTCAAACCCCGCAAGAACTCCCACCCTGGTCTCCTTGAGATCGTTCCCCAACACCGCATATTTCACCGCCAGCTGCCCCTCCTCGTTCTCGGGCCCCAGGGAGGAGATCAGCGTATTGTTCAGCTGCACAACTATCATTGCGGCCTTCGCCCGGAATCCCCCACTTTCACTTGTAAGGTCCTTGGATATAAGCGCCTTGAGCTCCGGAACATGGAGTGAAATATTGATCGCCTCATCAAGCTGTGATCCGGACGCCTCCTCCATGTCCGTCCCGAACATGAGCTCGAGCGTCCGGCCTACCGCATCTGCGATGCTCGTGACATTTGAAGGATCCCCGATCAGAAATCGCCCCACATCCACATCCGATCTGATGCTATCCTCGATCCTCGATATCTCGATCAAACACTCCCTGCTGAGGACGTTATCTCCCCTGGCCTCCACCACCGTGTATACCTTCTGTACAGGATCGGAGAAATCCCTCCTTATGGTCTCCTCCGCCCTCGGCACCTCGTGGTCCGGGGCAAAGGCGCTCGTGCTGGGATCCGCCTCGATGTTCATCATGGGAAATATGAAAAGAAGGGTTACGATCAAAATTGTGGTCACAACGGCCACGGGATATCTCTTTACAACGTTGCCAACCCTGTTCATGGTCCTGGAGCTCTTCATAATAGCACTCCAGGGTCTGGTTCGGCCATTTTTGCGCATTGCATTACTCATAATTAAGTTGATTATGTCGGGGGGCCCACATGAGAAACATTCTTATAAGCGACCCCTTTGTGGATGCATCCAACCACACTTTGGTAAAAAAATAAGGAATTCATATGTATTTTAAAAAATTCAACTTTCACCCCAGCATTTCACAGAGGGTCAGGGACCTCGGGTACGAGACCCCAACACCAATTCAAGAAAAGGCGATACCGCCCGTTCTGGAGGGGAGAGACGTACTTGGCCTGGCCCAGACGGGGACCGGCAAGACAGCCGCCTTCGTGCTGCCAATACTGCAGCGGCTTCGTACCCGCCCGCGCGGCACCATCCGTGCTCTGATAGTTGCCCCCACCCGTGAGCTGGCAGAACAGATACACGAGGCAACGAAAGCGTTGGGCAGCCAAACCCATTTACGCAGCCTTACGATCTACGGTGGTGTCAGCCAGGTCCCACAGCTGAAAGCGCTGCGCTCAGGTGTTGAGATCATCGTCGCCTGCCCGGGCAGGCTGCTTGACCACCTGAACAATGGTCGGATCGACCTCTCCAACGTTGAGGTACTGGTGATCGATGAGGCTGACCGCATGTTCGACATGGGGTTCCTGCCGGACATCAGGAAGATACTGAGGCATCTCCCCGAGAGGAAGCAGATGCTCCTGTTCTCGGCGACCATGCCGTCGGATATTCGACGGCTGGCCCACGATTTCATGCACGACCCGGTTACGGTGCAGATCGGCCATTCCAGGCCGGTGGATTCCGTATCCCATGCGCTCTACCCTGTTGAAAAACATCTCAAGACCGAGATGCTGATCGAGCTTCTGCGGCATACCGACACCGAATCCGTACTGGTATTTACCCGCACCAAGCACAGGGCAAAACGCCTGGCCATTCAACTGCAAAAGTTGGGCTACAGCGTCGCATCGCTTCAGGGAAATATGTCGCAGAACCAGAGGCAGAACGCGTTGAACGGGTTCCGGGATGGATCATATCAGATCCTGATCGCCACGGACATCGCCGCCCGGGGGATAGACGTGACATCCATCTCCCACGTTATCAACTACGACATTCCCGACACTCCGGATGCATACACACACCGGATCGGCCGCACCGGTCGTGCCGCCAAGACCGGGGATGCATTTACGATGATCACGGGAGAGGATGAGCAAACCGTGCGCGCCATCGAACGATTGCTTGGTTCAAGTATAGAACGCCGTACGATCGAAGGCTTTGATTACAACAGGCCGCCCCCTCCTAGAACCCACGGATCGGGTCGATATTCGACAGGCCCCCATCATCAACGGGGAGAGCAGAACCGGGGTAGATCGACATCTCAGGGACATACACATTCTGTCTCATCCCATTCGGTAAGACATTCGGACCAGCCATCCTCCCCGCCCCGCTCACGAAGGTCAAGATACCGTCGACCCCACAGGTAGGTGTTCACGATGAGCTCCAATGATTCCGAAGTTTGAACGTGAACTGACATATTATTGGAGACAGGAACAATACTGGATGGAAAAGT
>JAUVCY010000002.1 GCA_030595585.1 Thermoplasmatota archaeon | reverse complement strand
GACGATATCGGGAGGGTGGACCTGACCATGAAGGGTCCTGGCCTTCGGAAGCTGAGCTCCGGCCAGGTCATGGCCATAATGCCGTCCCTGGTCCCCAGGGTGATCGGAAGGAACGGCTCCCTGATAGCAGCGGTCAAGAGGAGTACAGGGTGCAGGATATTCATGGGCAAGAACGGGTGGATCTGGGTCGACGGCGAGGCAGCCGGGATCGAGACCGTGCGCCGCGTTCTCGATGCGGTCGTGGAACGCCCGCACGTGGGGGGAGTGTCGGAGCGGGTGCTTGAGATACTGGGAGAGGATGGGGGAGCGTGATACGAGATGGCCACAAGAGGAGCAGAGCAGGGTCGGACGGATGGAAGATCGGATGACGAGATCAGGCCTATCAGGCTGCACGCCGGCGTGCTGAACAACGCTCACGGGTCCGCCTATATCGAGTGGGGGAAGAACAAGATCATGGTTGGGGTCTATGGGCCCAGGAGGCCTTCCCGGCAGGAACTCCTCAGGTCCGATAGGGCCCTGGTCAGATGCACGTACAATATGGCCCCATTCTCGGTCTCCGATCGGAAGAGGCCCGGGAGGGACCGCAGGTCCCTGGAGATCTCCAAGGTACTGTCGGAGGCCCTGACAAATGCGGTCCTGGTGGAACGATTCCCAAGGACCGTGATAGACGTCAATGTGGAGGTCCTCGAGGCCGACGCAGGTACGAGGTGCGCTGCTCTCACAGCCGCCTCCGTCGCCCTTGCGGATGCGGGCCTCCAGATGAGGGACCTGGTGTCTGCCTGTGCTGTTGGCGTGGTGGATGGGAGGATCGTTCTGGACCCCTCCAGGGATGAGGACAATTTCGGTGACGGGGACATGCCCGTCGGCATCCTACCCTCATCCGGGGAGATAGTGCTTCTCCAGATGGATGGTGCATTGGGACCCGATCAGTTTGGGGCGGCCCTGGACCTGGGAGTGGAGGCGTGCAGACGCATCCATGCGTTGCAGAGGGATGCGCTTTTAGTGAGGTATGGGCCGGAGAGGGCGTCCAGGATCGAGAAGCCCCACTTCTCCGGTTATGAAGATACGGATAACATTATCATGGACGATGAGGCGGATCCCCCGGTCTGGGGAGAGGAGGCGATAAGATGAGCCGGGACCCGGAGACTATAATGAGGTCGCAGATGGTTCGGGACCTCATCGGAACGGGGAGGAGGAGGGACCACAGGTCCCTCGGCCAGATGCGCCCCCTGGTGGTGGAGACCGGCATCATCGCCCAGGCGGACGGCTCCGCAAGGGTAAGGCTCGGCGGAACCGAGCTGGTGGTGGGCGTGAAACTGATGCCAGCCAACCCCTACCCTGACCATCCTGACGAGGGCGTTATGCACACCGGCATTCGGCTTTCCCCATTGGCCTCTCCCTCATTTGACAGGGATCTGGACGTGGAGGCCACCGAGATAGCCAGGGTGGTCGACAGGGGGATAAGGCACTCGGGCATGATCGACATGAAACGCCTGTGCATATCCCCGGGTGAGCGCGTATGGGGGCTCTATCTGGATATCCACGTGCTCGATCACGACGGGAACCTGTTCGATGCCAGCACGCTGGGCATAGTTCTGTCCCTGAGGGGTCTGGCGTTTCCAAATTCACGTTTCGGCATGGGAGAGGACAGCCCGGTCCCGCTGGGCGAGATGCCCGTAACGCTCACCTTCGCCAAGGTGGCAGGGGAGCTCATACTCGACCCAACGGCGGAGGAGGAGGGCGTGAGCGACGGCAGGATAACGATGACCATTGACCCCCGTGGATGGGTCCGGGCCGTGCAGCTTGGAGGATGCGGGCATTTCACTCCCGAAGAGGTGAAGAGGGCACATCAGTTGGCCAGGTCATCGGCCGAGGTGGTGAGGGGTTCACTTCGTTGATATGGGGAGTCTCGCCTGCGCAACCTATAAATAATGAATGTCGTTGTAGGGGACATCCCAGTAGTGGGAACAGCGCAATTCACCAGAGGTTCAACCATGAGCAGAAGGACGAAGAAGGTAGGCAGTTCAGGCAAATTCGGCCCACGCTACGGTCTGAGCGTCAAGAAACAGATACGTTCCCTTGATGCCTCCAAGATCAAGAAGTACCCCTGCCCCAGATGCTGTAAGGAGAGCTTTAAGAGGGTATCTGCCGGGATATGGGAGTGCAGGGCCTGCTCGTTGAAGTACGCTGGTGGGGCGTTTTCTCCCAGGACTGGTAAGTTCAAGACCATCGAGAACAGGTTGGGACGGTTGTAACATGTACAATTGTGGAAGATGCGGTGAGAAGCTGATCACGGAGTTCAGCCCTATAGGTATCCAGTGCTCCAAATGCGGATACAAGATCTTCTACAAGGAGCGCCCCAACAGAAAGAAGGTCATCAAGGCCAGATAGGATAGTGGGTCCACATGAAGGGCTCCATCGTTCTCGAGATGAATACGAACGGTTTTTCTGCAGCTTCAGTGGTAGAGGCCGTCAGGCTCGAATCCCTGTCCGCCCCCTCCGGAGGGGCGGTAAGGGTCGATCTTCCACATGACGACGTTCTCAGGATGGAGCTCAGGGCGGACGATCTCTCCACGCTCCGGGCCATGCTGAACTCCTATCTGGGCCTCCTTGCAGTTGCTGTAAGGGCCGCATCCCAACATTGACATATCTAATCTGATTTCAGCCCTTCAATGTTGGGAGAAGCCTAACTTTAACACTCATCTATACTCGTACGTTAAAGTTAGGCTGTATCCGAGCCGATACCTCGGCGAGGGTAAGATAAATCTACCGATTCGTTGATATCACTACATTGACATATCTAATCTGATAACTGAGCTTCTCAATGTTGGGAGAGGCCTCACTTTAACACTCAGATCTGCTCGTCATGTTAAAGTTAGGCCGAATCACAGTGAGGTCCAAAAGCCTATTATACGGGCCCCCTTATCTGGGCCCAACATCGGGTGATACTCATGGCAATGCCGAACATCCCTCAGGACATTCAGGAAAAGTTAGCACAGTTCGAACAGCTTAAACAGCAGCTCCAGATGGTGATCTCACAGAAGGGTGAGATGGATGCCAGGAAGAGGGAGGTTGCGATGTCGATCGAGGCCCTGAAGGGCCACAAGGGCGGTGACGTATTCCGTCAGGTGGGGGGTCTGCTCCTCAAGGTTGACGATATCGAAGCTTTGGGAAAGGACCTCGAGGAGGAGGCGGAGACCATCGAGGTCAGGGCATCCTCCATGGGGAAACAGGAGGCCCAGATCAAGCAGATGTACGAGTCTCTTGGCTCGGAGCTCAACGAGGCCCTCAAAGGTTTCCAGTAAGGGTCAGGAAGGTATGTATGGATACACCGGAGCACTCCCAGCAGGGGTGGTCTTTCAACAACGGGCTTCTCCCCCGGGCCAGGGATGAGCTGTTCCTCTGGAAGATAATAAACGATATACTTCTGGGAAGGGACGACAGGGTACTGGTGCTGGCGCATCACAATGCGGACCTGGACGCCGTGGCCTCCGCTCTGGTCCTGAAGTACACCTTTCCCTGGGTGGAGATGGGAGCATACGATTCAATATCCGCCCCCGGCAAGATCCTGCTGGGGCACCTCGGCGAGAAGATGGTGATAGGTCCCGAAGTGAAGGATTACGATCTGGTGATAGTTCTGGATTCCTCCTCCCCCATGCAGGTGTCGAACGGGGATGTGTCGGAGTGGCCCAGATACTGGGTCATCGACCACCACCTCAAGAACGACAACTGGCCCGGCGAGGTATATGTGGACAGCGACAGGTCCGCCTGCGTTGAGATCGTACTGCAGATGGCGATGCTCACTGGATCGGCGCTGACCGACGACATGGCGCTCGCGGGCATCGCGGGCATCATAGCGGATACGGGCAAGTTCAGGTTTGCGGACCCCGAAGATATGGACATATGCTCTTTTCTCCTGAACGGCTCCGCCGTTTCGATGGAGGATGTTCTCTCCGTGATCGAGGGCGAGAACTACTTCGACGTGTCGAAGAAGCTGGCACAGCTCAAGGCCGTAAAGAGGGTGAAATATCACAAGATAAAGGACCAGGTCCTGGCTTCGTCCAGGGTGTCGACCTTCGAGGCATCGGCAGCGAGGTCCCTGCTTATCTGCGGAGCGGACATAGTGTTCATAGGCTCCTCCAGGAAGGACGACCTGAGGATCAGCGCCAGGGCGAAGCCCCATATTATCGCAATGGGCATCCATCTGGGTGAGTTCATGTCCAGGATCGGAGTGGAGACCGGAAACCAGGGCGGCGGACACGACGGCGCCGCCGGCATCAACGGGAAGGGCAACGTGGACCAGGTCCTGTCGATATGCATGTCCCGAATGAGCGATATCCTCAGGGAGAAGCTCTACGGTCCATCCAAATAGGCCGGGAACTGAAGCTCGATGTTAACGATCTCCTCCAGCCTGTCCCTAAGCCGCCTGTTGGCTATTATCTCGAGGGTGTTCCTGTGTATGGTCCTCTCCGGGACCATTATCACCGCCTCCTGATCCTCCACCGTGCAGGGATAACAGAGGCAGCTTCCGAACGTCCTCCCCGCCGAGGAGAACTCCCGGATCTCTATCCCGGGACCACGCCTGAGCAGGTCGATAGAGGGGGAGAACTCGCCATCCAGTGAGATGTTGAGGGTCCCGGGGTACGGTTTGAAGCCGAAGATCTCCATTATCTGTTCAGTGTACCCCTCCTGGGACAGATAGTATGCCCCCTCGCCCAGCCCCTCGTCGATGCGCCCCCTCAGGTGCAAGGTCCTTCTGTTGTGAAATAGGCCGTTGAGCTCCTCATGGAGCCCTCTGAGGAGGTCTATCCCAGGGGTGGTTATCCTGACCTTCCCACCACTCTTTTTTCTTATCCGTTCTATGGATCCACTCTCCTCCAGGTCCCGGAGGTAGATGGATGCTGACTGCTGGCTTATCCCCAGCTCATCCCCCAGGTCCTTCGTCCGGAGGTTGATATACCTCTCCATTCCACCCATGCCTGCGATCCGAAGCAGTATGATCCTGACGTCGTTCTTCATCTGTTGTACCTCCGTTCCATCGAGTCGGAGAGGGATCTGGCCACCATGTGTGAGATCCTGATGGGCTCAGGTGTGCGTCCCCTGATGGTGGCCCTTCGGATCACCTTCTCCGCATCGGACCCGTCGATGCCCTCGAACCTGATCCAGCACTTCCCGTCCGGCAGTGAGACGGGATATGGACTGTGGGCGGTTAATAGTTTTAGCCGCTGCTCACCATCCTGGAAAGAGGAGAGCGCCCGCTTCACGGAATCGGTGTCGGGGGGCTCGTCGGATGCGGTGATGACCGGCAGGGAGGTGCGTTCGCAGAGGGCAGAGAGGTCAAGGATGTTGAAGCCGGCCAGGCATCCTCCGTCGGAGATGATGCACCTTATCTGGTCCTTGAACCTGCTGCTTCTCAACAGATCCCCTATGTTCTCGGCGGCATTCGTTCCGTCAGTGTCTATCCACCCCGAGAGGAAGCCGTCAATGTACCCGTCGAGGCGGTAGACCGTCATCACGATCAGGGTCCTTTCCGACCCCCTCACGTACGGCCCATCATCGATGCCAAGTACGCGGGTTTCGCTCTTCAGGGTGAAGGAGGCCATCTTATCACCTACATCAAGGTGAGGTCCCCCGTCACCTTGTCTATCTCGGGGGTGGGGCCTGGGCCTATCCCCAGGCATGTGATCGTTCCGGGTTCGACCTCGGTCTTTCCCGCATCCTTGATAAGGGAGGTGGTTATGCTCAGGGCACTCGCCCTCTCCTTGAGGAAGAACAGGTCCTCCCTGCTCTTCACCTTGACAACGACCTTCTTCTGTCCCTCGTTGTACCACTCCTTGAACCATCTGGGTCTTTTTGCCTTTGATTCCAGTGCGCACGTGACCGCAGCATGTGCGACCTGGACCGCCATCTTGCCCGGGCTCAGTCTGATGTCCGTTCTCACAACGATGACCAGTTTGTTCTTGAAATCGTCCATATCATTCATCTCCGCCGTAGAGAGGGTCCAGCTCCGAGGTCCTCCATTTTTCCCCCTCCTTCCTGGCCTTTTTCCAGTTCACCCTGCCGGTTATCTGAATGTGGTCATCCGTGATGACAACGCTCTTGAGCGGTATCCTGTAAAAATCCATTCGGTCCTTTATGATCAGCCTGTCTCCGTCCAACCCGATGGATTCGCCCAGGTCCTTTCCCATCTTATCCTTGATGAATCGGGATAGATACTCGTCCCTGGGATCGGTCATCTCGGGATCCTCTGGGCTCGGAGGGGCCTTCTTCTTTCTGGCCATTTCCGCCCCTATAGTGGTAGGGTGATAAAACGATTTCTCACTGCACCCTGACGATGTTCACGGGGCTGGGGAGCTTCTGGGATGCCTTCTTGAGTGCGATCTTCGCATCCTCGGCCATTCTCTCGTTGACCATTATGGTCATGACCTCCTGTCCCTGCTTCACCCTGGCGGCCGTCCCCACGTTCTTTCCGAAGGAGTTCCTCATCCCCTGGGAGACCCTGTCTGCTCCGGCTCCAGTGGCCTGTTTGTTCTCCCTGAGGATGTGGTGGGGGTAGACCCTGACCATCAATCTGTAGTTCAGAGCTCCCGCCATCTTTGAGATATACCTGTTGGCGGATATACGGGCCGCCTCCAGTGCGGTGTGCCTGACCTGGCACGGCTCCTTGAAAACAAGGTGGAACTTCACGGGGAACTCTTCCGTGCGATTTCCCATCATGAACTGGGTGATCCTGGAGGCTGGCACTCCGCCCATATACTCTCTCCTCGTATAAGCGGGGCCCTTGATCTGGCGGTACATTCTGTTTGGTTTCCTTGCCATATGGATCACCTCATGATCGTTACAGATCACCGTTGTAGGCGCCTCATAATAAAGAGGTCGTATATAATGATAACTCCACAGAGGTCCCTGACCGCTCGGGGAGGTAATGCAGGTGAATGCGGTTTGGCATTAATGGTCCACATATCTTTTTAAATAGTGAAATCTGCTATCGTCGTACATGTCCAACACCGGTTTCACGCCCAGGAAGCTTTTCCTTACGAAGGGCATAGGGGTGCACAGGGAGAAACTGCCCAGCTTCGAGCTGGCGCTGAGGGATGCAGGGATACAGAAGTACAATCTCGTTCACGTCTCATCGATCTTTCCCCCTGGATGCGAGATCATGGACCGGGAGGAGGGATTGAAGGACCTGAGACCGGGTGAGATCGTCTTCTGCGTGATGAGCAGGGAGAGCAACAACGAGCCGGGTAGAAGGCTGGCGGCCGCAATAGGGCTTGCCATCCCCCAGAAAGTGGGATATTACGGCTATCTATCGGAGCATCATTCTCTCGGACAGACAGAGAAGGATGCCGGTGATTACGCAGAGGACCTTGCGGCGGAGATGCTCGCCTCCACCCTTGGTATCGAGTTCGATGTGGATTCCGACTACGACGAGAAGAGGGATATCTTCAGGATGGATGGAAGGATCATCAATACGCGAAATACGATCGCGTTCTCCACTGTCGATGAGAAAGGCAGGTGGACAACGGTCCTGTCTGCCGCCGTATTCGTACCGTGAAAGAGGAGATAATATGGATGAAGAACCCGGGAGGGAGGAGCTGCTCAAGACGCCGATCAGGATGCTGGACCTATCCAAAATAGGCTCGATATCCGATCTGGTTGAGGGTTTTTCGCACACTTCATTTCAGGCCAGGAACCTCTCCACTGCGGTGGATATCATGAGGAAGATGACGGGGCCGGAAGGGGAGGGGGCCTCCACGGTGTTCCTTGGCCTGTCGGGGTCGCTCATCGCCGCGGGACTTCGAAAATTGATCGCCGACCTGATCAGGCTGCGTTTGGTCGACGTCATCGCGACCACAGGGGCGGTAGTATACCAGGATTTCTACCAGGCCATGGGCTACGAGCATTACCAGGGGTCCGTGGGGGCGGATGACGTATTGCTGCACGAGCACATGATAGACCGGATCTACGATACCTACGTGGATGAGGAGAAGTTCAGGGAGACGGACATAGGCATCGGGGAGATAATGGAGGGGGTAGGGCCCGGGAGGTATTCCACCAGGGAGTTCATGGCGATCCTCGGGGAGAGGTGCACGCACGACGGGGATTCGATCCTGGGGAACGCCTTCAAGGAGGGGGTCCCCATATACTGCCCGGCGATAGCCGATTCCTCCATAGGGATAGGGCTGTCCACCGCCTACAAGAGGATGGCGGAGTCCGGTGGAGAGCTGTTGGTCCTGGATACCATCCGGGACAACTACGAGATGGCGCAGATAGTCAACATGTCGAGGGCGACATCCGCCATCTATCTGGGCGGCGGGGTGCCGAAGAACTACATCAACGATTCAATTGTGATGGCGGACATGATCTACGGGGGAATAGAGGGGCACGAGTACGCGTTCCAGGTGACCATGGACCGTGCGGAGTGGGGGGGCCTTTCGGGGTCGACGCTGGGCGAGGCCCAGTCGTGGGGTAAGATCGACGCGGAGGCCACCCACGTCATGGTCCACGTGGAGATGTCGATATCGCTTCCCCTGATCGCGGGCGCCGTCATGGAGGGGAGGGAATATTCCAAAAGGAGGGGTCCAAAATTCGTCTGGGAGGGGGAGAGGCTCCTGACTATGAAAGGGGGATAACAATTATAAAGGAGAAGTAGTTTAACCCCTCCTCGGCCCCTCTATTATAAGCAATATTTATATAGTTGGTGCAGTAAAGTTACAGGGAGTCTTTAGCCATGTACAAGATGATACAGCGCGAGGATGTGGTACGCATCCCCCCCCACTACCTCAGGGAGGACCTCAATACGGTCGCTCAGTACCTCACCAGGAGGAACTTCGAGGGCAGGATGGACAAGGAGAACCGCCTTGTGATCCACGCCACCGACGTCGTGAGGGTGGGCGAGGGCAGGATAGTCCACGGAGATGGCGCCATATTCCAGAGGGTACATTTCAACGCGCTGGTATTCCAGCCGATGCTCCACGAGATCATAGAGGGATCCGTCGTGGAGATCCTGAAGTTCGGGGCTTTCGTCAGGTTCGGGGCCCTTGATGGGCTCGTTCACATAAGCCAGGTCATGGACGACCACATAGATGCGGACCTGGGCAATATGAGGCTCGTGGGGAAGGAGACGAAGAGGGACCTTCGAGTTGGCGACAAGGTCCGGGCGAGGATAGTATCCATGTCCATGAACGAGCGGTCCCCCAGGGAGAGCCGTATCGGCCTGACCATGAGGCAGGCTGGCCTTGGTAAGCTCGAATGGCTTGATGAAGAGTACAGGGAGAGGCACCACCCCGAGGGCGAGGTAGTCTCCGAAAAGAAGAGCAAGAAGTGATAACCATGTTGGCGTGCAAGAAGTGTATGTTCCTTACGGAAGAGGAGAAGTGTCCGCTCTGCTCCGGAGAGCTGTCCAAGGAGTGGCAGGGCATGCTCGTTATCATAGATCATACAAGCTCCGACATAGCGGAACACATGGGCATAAAGGCCAACGGCCGGTTCGCCCTCAAGGTCAGATAGGTGTAAATGATGTATGTCCTCACCGATCAACTCAGAGCCGCCCTGAAGCTCCCATTGGGCACTCTGGTCAGGAACGAGGAGAGGACCAAGGGGAATATTGCGAAGCTGGTTTCAAGGCCCCTTGTGCTCGTGGGAGATGTGACCGCATCCGTGATGACGGGCATGGATTTCGTACCCGATATGATCCTGGTGGACAATCACACCAAGAGGGGAAAGAAGATACCCACGCTCATGGTCAAGCCCTGGAAAAGGGTGAAGGTTCAAAATGATGCCGGGATGATAGGCTCGGACCTGTTGAAGGCGATCAGCGATTCATTGAGGCCGATCATCATCGGTAACAACGAGGGCCCGATATTGATAGAGGTGGAGGGGGAGGAGGATCTCTCCACGTTGGCGTGTGTCGACCTGTTTCCCGTGGGTTCGACCATCGTCTACGGCCAGCCCGACTGCGGGTTGGTGTTCATCAGCGTGGATGAAGAGATAAAGAAGAAGGTAACGGGGATACTCCAGGATATGGAGGTTTGAGATCATGGATATAGAGATAGTTGGCAGGAAGGATAATCTGCTTCTCGAAAGGAGCGAGGTGGATTTTCTCGTAAAGCATGAGAACGAGAGCACGCCCCCGAGGAAGCAGGTAAGGGAGGCGCTGGGGATCGCCCTGAACGTGGGAAAATCGATCCTGATCGTGGATTCCTTTATCTCCGAGTTCGGGAGAGGGACATCTAAGGGGACCGCCAGGGTCTACAAGGACCTTGAGAAGGCCAAGAAGATCGAGGATGATCACATCCTGGTAAGGAACGGCCTGATGGAGAAGAAGAAGAAATAAGGGGTGGTTGAGAATGGGACATACACATCTTTACGATATCAAGGACGATAAGCTGGTGAGAAAGAAGAAGGCCTGCCCCAAGTGCGAGGGCTCCTATCTGGCCGAGCACTCGGACCGGCTCTCATGCGGCAAGTGCGGCTACACCGAGTTCAAGAACCAGTGAGCCTCTAATTTTATTGATCCCCTGCTGCTTGATCCATGCAGGGGACATATTTTCACCTGATCAATTTTAAATAGACATATATCGTTGCTTACGATATACCTGCTATCTTGTATGGAACAGAGAGGGATTTCCATGAGGCATCATTTTACAAGATCATTTTCTGTGATCTTACTTCTGTTTTCTTTTGTATTACTGTTTTTAACCACAGTATCGGCCCGAACCCCGGCCGAGCCGATACCGGGATCCGGAGATATCGCATCCTTGCTTATGTTCATGATAATCCCACTGATCATCTTCCTCGGCGTTTCGGGATTTTACATCTTCATTGCCGTATGGTCATACAACGATGCCTCGGCAAGAGGGTGGGAGGCTCCAGCTCTCGCACCGGTCCTGATAATTGGAGGGGGCCTGATCGGACTCATAATCTACCTCGTCATCAGACCGTAGAGAAGTCTGGTACCCAACTTTGACAGATCGAATATCTCCATTCTCACTCCACGTTGCATTGTATACGGCACTATGGGGTCGGATCGAATTCAATTTCAACAGTGTACAGGAGTTTTAATATACCTGTCTATTGGAATGATTACATTAACTGGGATGATAATTTGATAAATGGGAGGAAGCTATCCTGTATATTTGTCTCACTGATCATGCTCGGAACCATCTATTATTCGGCCTCATCGGACCGATCGTCATTAGTATCCTCGGAAGGTACAAGGGCGGAGATCGATGGAGATGGTAGGCCTGATGATTTCGAGATCGCCCAGGGCCTTGATGAGGCTGAAAATGACGTTGAATGGACCTTTCTCGTATACTGCTGCGGTGATGATGTTCCGGAGGGGAACAAGACCGGGACGCTCCTTCCTGAAATGTGGGAGTTCATAGAAAAATTGACCTGGGTTGGATGTACGGATGACATCACCATCGTGGTTCAATTCGATGGGACCGATCAACTCAACGGAAATCACCAGGACATGTTCTGGAATGATATCCCGAACAATCAGGGCAGGTCCCCGATCGCCGGCACAAGCACGAGAAGGTTCCTGGTGGGGCGTGATTCAAAGGGGTGGGACCCATCGATCAACCTTTTGGAAGATTGTACTAACAATACCCTCATCGACCTCTACGATGTTACGGATTGGGACCCGGGGAACACGGGAAAGGCACACAGTTCCCTTGACTGGGAGGCAAACATGGCGGACCCAAACACCCTCCACGAGTTCATATCCTGGGGAATTGATACCTTCCCTTCGGATAATTATTGCCTCTATGTCGATTCACATGGTGATGGTATACGCGGTTTTGGCTACGATCACAGGCCCGATAAGGAGCCGACCACGGGGATCAAGGACCTACTGAACCTCAGCGAGATAGGAACAGTGGCTGACCTCCTGTCCCGGGAAGACCCACCCAAGAGGCTGGATATGGTCATGCTCCAATCGTGCCTCATGGGTAATATTGAATTCTGCTATGAGTTCTCGAAATTTTCTGATTATTACATCGCATCGGAGAATGTGATGCACCTGACCGGCAACCAGGATGACAAGGTCCTCAAGCAGCTGGAAAAGAATCCGTCCTGGACGCCGAGCAGATTGGCCAGGGAGTTCATAGATATCGAGTACCGCTACTCAAGGGACGGCATGACAGACCCACCCTGGAACATCATGGACTGGGATGGTAAGGAGAAATTGACGTTATCATGCATCAACAATACGTTCATGGCGAAAACAGACATCATCGATCAGATAGAGATGATGAACAGGGCTTTGCTCGAGGGGGCAGGTTCCGACCCTGGCTGGTACATCCCCAATCTCATGTCCTCGATATCAACTGCTTACACGGATCACTACACCAATGAGTTTGGTTACATACAGATCGATTATTTTCATTTTCTTCAGTTCTGGAATGATCTTGGCGGCCCTCAGGACGGGATATTTCCCGTACTGCAGAACCTCTCCAGGAACATCAGCAGGATCCTCTGGAACATGGACCTCGGCAAAAGGGGAATAGAATATGAAAAGCATGATCAAACATACTTTGATCTCACGAAAGGACTCTCCATATATCTCCCTTTTTCACCAGCTGAATGGCAGTCGACAAAGCTCGATTATCAACGATCCACCCTCAACGAGCAAACGAACTGGGGGGCCGTAGTGGACCTGCTGCATGACAACCATCCTCCGATCATCGAACCGGTGGACACCATCTGTACATATCCAGAAGAGCGGGTATTTTTCTCATTCAACGCAACCGACCTGAACGGGGATCTGATGGATATATTGGTGGAATGGACAGATGCACCCTTTTCAATATCCATTAATTGGCCTCTTTCCATGTCCTTCATTGCAACCGAGGAACAGATCGGGACCTACCACGCTAATTTGAAGTTCGATGACAGGAACGGCTCCTCTTCCACGAAGGAGATCGAGATAGAGGTGATGCCCTTCAATATTCCCCCCATGATCGAGCCCATCCCACCCCAGACCGCCTACGCGGGTGAGGAGTTCACCTATCAGCTTTCGATATCCGACGATAATACGGAAGATGTTCTGTCAGTATCGTGTAAGTACAGCGAGAACGGCAGCTGCTGGATCGATGATGATCGGGTCCTGTACGTTATACCGGGCCAGAATGACATCGGCCATGGGGTCGTTGAGGTATCTCTATCCGATAACAACGGTTCGGACACGAATGTAAAATTCTCGATCGGCGTATATCTGCGAAACTTCCCACCCGAAGGGCCGGATTCGCTTGAGTTCCAGATCGAAGCGGGGGATATCGATGTGAGATATGTGGGATATATGGATCCGGATGGCGATGCCATATCGATAGAGGAGGGGGCCTGGTGGCCGGATTGGATGGATATCTCCCTGGAAAATGAATTGATATTTTCCTCACATCCGCAGAATAATGACCTGGCAAGCTGGTTGTTCTCGATCAGGATCATCGACGGCAGGGGAGGCGTTCTGAATGTCAATATCAGTATTGAAGTTGTATCTCCCCCCTCACCAGCATTGTTGCTTCCAGATAGAATTGCGATCGTCGAAAGGGATCAATACTGGTTTGATCTGGAAACCGATTACATGGGTAATGGTGTCATTCATTATGAGATCCATTCCGGAGAAAACGATTTCATTTATTTCCTTAATGATACTCTGGTGCTTTCCCCCGTTGATGGGGACCATGGTGCCTATCTTCTGAAGATCCGAACTATGATCGTTGGTGGATCCTACTCGATCTCAGAACACGTGATCCACGTCGAATACAACCTCTCCACCCTTGAGGTGAATCTGAAGATAGATCCGATCAAGGGGGTATATCATGTCGGAGATACGGTACGCGTGGAGGTATCGTACTCAGGATACGGTTCGGATCTCGATCTTCGACTTGCATTTCTTGAGGACGGGAACCTTATTTACCAGGTGAATGGAACCGGGGCTTCCTTTATCCTTTTCAATGTCTCGGATGTAGAGATCCTCGTCGATCATGATCACCATGGGCTGCATGTGGACCCCGTAAAGATACAGGTGGGGGAAAGAGAGGTCAATGAAGGGAGTTCGATCGGTTTACCGTTTCTGCTAATGATCCTGATAACGATGATCCTCACCGGTATGGTGGTTGCTGCGATCGCTCTGGTAAGGAGAAGATCTGGATCAGGGAAAAATGGGAGTATAGGTCCCTAATAAAAGTAAGATCGATAGATCGCCAGGTCAATAGGACTGTCTTGATCATTGACCAAAGAGGCAAATTAGATGATTGAGAAGATCGGTGTTCATGATAGTAAAAAATTATCAGGAGGGAGAAGAGGTGAAAAAGGATGAAATGAAAGAAAATATCTCTTCCTCCCCGATCTGTTGGAATATTATCCTTCCGTTCTACATGGTGATAATGGGTTTTCAGTGGATCTTCTTTTTTATACCAATTGTGCTGGTCGAGTGGGCATGTGCGCATATTCTTTCCAATAGGATATTTCACATGGATATAACGAAGAGATACACCTTACTGGTCACGTTCCTTTCAAATCTGTTCTCCACACTTCTTGGTGTCATGGTGATATTGGCGATCAATTTTTCAGATCATTTTCGTGTAGATGTGCTTTTTAATGAATTTATTCCATCACTGATCCTCTTGTATGCCTTCAGCATACTTTTGGAATTCTTCATTGTATATTTCATGTTCAAGAGATATTTGAAGAAGAAAGCAGATGATGATGAGTTGAAACGGGAACATATTTCCAGACAGAGGTTGATCGGAATATCGGGGGTCATCGTATTTGCACAGAACACGGTGACCTATCTGTTCTTTTGGATCCTTATCATGGTGATATCCTCTCCTGAATTAATTTAAAAGGTATGCATATAATGTCCTATATTCTCTCTGTAAGGATCAATGATCATGTCCGTGAGAATGCTTGTGGTCGTGGGAATGGCCCTGGGGATGGTGCGTCTCCTGTCCCCTCCCCGGCCTCATGTTCCCGAACGCGCTGACCATTATCTCCTCCATCGCCGGATGTATCGTCTGAGCCTTCGCAAGGGGCATGTACATACCCTTGCCCGCGTTCATCAGGTACACCAGCGGCTGTACCATCGTCGTGGCGTGGGGGCCGATCGCATGAGCCCCTAATATCACGCCGTTATTCGCATTTATGATCACCTTCACGAAGGAACCCTCATCAGCCATGGCGTAACCCTTGATGGCATCGGTATACTTCGCCTCCCCCACCCTCACGTTGTACTTCTTCACGGCCTCATCCTCCTTCAACCCCACCCCTGCTATCTCCGGATAGGTGAACACAGCGTGCGGCACCGCGTGTTCGTCCAGCTTTTCCATCTCGGCCTCCGATCCCGCCATCATGTTCTTCCAGGCAACGTCCGATTCGTAGTTGGCGGTGTGCCGAAAGAGGTTCCGCCCGATGGCATCTCCTATGGCCCAGATCCCCTCAACGTTGGTCCTCATGTACTCATCGATCTTGATCCACCCCTTTTCATCCGCCTCCACGGAGGTCTTCTCCGGATGAAGTATATGCGAATTGGACCCCCGGCCGATGGCCACCATGATCTCCTCACCGTGGTAACGGTACTCCTTCCCGGTCTTCTTGCTCACCGCGAGTACATATTTACCCTTTTCATCCTTGCCCACCCCAACTACCTCCATTCCGGTGTGGACCTCCATCCTCTCCTTGAGCCTTCGCTTGAGCTCGACGGATATCTCCCTCTCCTCCTGCGGGACCAGATATGGGTTCCTTCCGACGATCTTCACCTTGACCCCCATTGCCGAGAAGAAGTGGGCGAACTCGGTGGAGATGTACCCCCCTCCCATTATAACAAGGCTTTTTGGTAGTTTCTCCAATTCAAGCGCGGACGTGCTGGTCAGATATCCAATATCCTCCAGGCCATCAATTTTCGGGATGATCTCCCTTGATCCCGCTGCAATGAGTATCATGGGAGCGGTGATCCTCTTCCCATCCACCTCGATGACCTTGTGGTCAACGAAGGCCCCTGCGGAATTGTAGAAGTCGAACCCTCTGGCGGCCATCAATCCCTTCGTCATTCCGGAGACGTCCTCATCAACCAGGTCGTGCATCCTCTTCATGATCAATTTGAAATCGATCTCCACTTTCGAGACCTTCACGCCCACCTTCTCCGCCTCCCTGATGGTCTCGATGACCTCGGCCGGATAGAGGATGATCTTAGTGGGGATGCACCCTCTGTTCAAACAGGTCCCTCCCAGGGGGCCGTCGTCCAGCATCGCAACCCTCTTCCCCATGCTGTGGGCCGAGGACGCCACGTTCAGGCCCGCCCCGCTCCCTATGACGATCAGGTCATATCCTATCACATTATTTCCCTTCATGCGTCAGAATGAACTTAATCGATTACATAGGCTCTCCCTGACATCTTAACCGGATCAAAGCCTCGTGATCCACTTCACAATCCTGACCGTCCACCCATCCTTTCGTGAGATGTCCATGAACAGAAGCGTGGAGGGGACGCCGAACACTATCCCAACAACCAGAAGGTCCCACCTCTTCATGTACACGCATATCAAGGCACCTCCGACGTGGGCAATGAGGACCATAAGCTCAGGCCATCTGTTATAGAGCTCCTCCAATAGCCTCACGGGAACCACAACCTGGAGATCAGATAGATGGCCAGAACGAAGAACAGGAGCGAGATGTAGCTCAGGGCCATGCCCACGGCCAGCCCCACCTCCTTGAATATCTGGGGGCGGGGAAGGGAGTCCACATCGTACCAGACCGCCGTGATCCCCCCCACGGCCATGAACCAGGCGGCGTAGTTCGCAAGCGGCACCCCGAACCACTGCCCCTCCTTCCAGTGCCAGAGGCCGTAGGCAACGAATATCGCGTCTATGGATATGTCGATCGACACGGCCAACACCCCTGCGAGCATCCCCTTCTCAAGCAGCTTCAGCGACCCCAGAACGGGATTCCTCTCGATGAGGGTGATCACGGAGTACATGATGGCGGTCCAGCAGAACGGCACCGCCAGCATGGTGTGGCCGATCTGCATCCAGGCATCGTTATTGTAGATGTAATACCCCGAAAAATAGACGGTGATCTCCTCGAGGAAGAAACCATAGGCCAGCGTGAACGAGAAGAAGAAGAACGCCTTCTTGAACCCCCACCTCCTCCATCCGTGAGGGATCGAGATCAGCATGAACGACAGGCAGACGATCTCGAATATGTGGAGTATAAGCCAGGAGTCCCCTCCCTCTTCAAAGACCCTCCAGGGCCCATCGATGCCCCGGGAGGGGATCAGCCTGGCGATGATGAATGTGAACACAACCAGTCCGGCGACTATCCCCGCCAGCCTCGGCGTGGTCCTGGGATCGAACCACTTGTTGGTGAACCTGCCACTATCGACCATCGTGAAAACCCCAACCATCTAGGCCAATTATAAATTGATTGATGGCGATCGCCTGGAGGAGGCAGCAGATGACGGAGCCCGTGGAGGTAGTAACCAGGAGAAAGGCCCAGACCTACGAGATAGATTTCGCAGGGGTGATGTCAAACCAGGTGTACTTCAGGTGGCTGGAGGACCTCAGGACCGACCTGATATCCGAGTTCGTGGACCTTCGGGAGCTGATCGAAATGGGAAGCGTTCCCGTCCTGGCGCACTCCGAGATCGACTACAAGCTGCCCGTTAGATTGCTGGAGGAGGTGGAGTGCAGGATGTGGGTGGAGGAGATGAGCTCCATGAGGTGGGCCGTCGCAGCGGAGTTCAAGGTGAACGGAAAGGTGTGCACCAGGTCAAAGCAGTGGGGCGTTTTCGTGGATTCAAAGACGATGAGGCCCGTCCTGGCCCCTGATGTGTTCCTGAGAAAGTAAAGGGTTGATCATTCTCGATCATCTTCCCATCGGAGTAGCCCGTGGATTCTGGACCTCTTCATGCCTCCCTTCTGCGACCAGCTTTCAACGCCTATCTCCACATCTCCCATATCGGAGAACAGGCCTCTAACTTCCTCCTCCGTGAAGAAGTGCTGGAGGATCCCATCCTCCTTGAGAAAGCTTCCATCCTCCACCACCTTTCCCTTTCCGTACCTCATGTCATTGACCGACATATCCAGAAAAGAGATCACACCGTTCGCATGCAGGACCTCGAGCACGTTCTCGACGCATCTCGTCCTCTCCTCATCGAGCATGGCCCCAAGAACGTGGTGCAGGAGCACACAGTCAAAGAGGCCAAGATCGCAGAGTGGAAGTGCGGCGTCCCTCTCAAGGAACACGGCCTCCAAGCCCCTGTCCGACATCCTTTTTTCGGCGATCTCCAATCCCTTCGACGACAGGTCGATCGCCGTGACCCTCCACCCCCTGCCAACAGCAGATATCGTATTGTCCCCGGTGCCGCAGCCTATCTCAAGCACCCTTGCGCCGGGTTCAAGATCGGGGAGCTCCTGTTTCGACCCACCCCATTTTACCCCGCTTGAATATCTCCGGTCCCAGGCCCTTTTAGGATCGTGCATCAGACCGTTATGTTGAACAGGCCTATAATACCGCTTGCTATGAACTGTATCGCTATCGTGGCCAGTATGAGGCCCATGATCCTCGAGATGGCCTTTGTTCCGGCCCTGCCGATCTTGATAAAGATCCTGTCCGACTGCCTCAGGATGAGGTATGAGATGGCCATGACGACGGCGATCGATATGACCACGACCATGGTGGTGAACAGTATCGGCTGGCCCGAGGCTGACATGGTGATCATCACCGTGGATATCGAGCCCGGTCCGGCAAGAAGGGGTATCCCCAGGGGGATGATCCCTATCTGCTCCCTCTCCATGGAGTCGATCTTCTCCTTCTCCGTGAGCTTGGACGGCGACGTCATCCCCCTGACCATGTCCATGGCGATCATGAAAAGCACCACGCCTCCCGCGACCTTGAACCCATCCACGGTGATGCTGAAGAACTCGAAGATGAACCTGCCCATGAAGGCGAAGACGAGGAGCACGATCGCGCCGACGATCACCGCCTTCTTCACCGCCGCCCTCTTCTCTCTCCTTTCATAACCTTCGGTAAGGGCGACGTAATTGGAGACCGCCCCCATCGGGTTCACGATGGCCAGGATGCCTATGAATGTTGCCAGGGCAAAGTTCAGGTCCACGTTTCCGTGGGAACAATATATCATATATAAATGTGGTGATAAATCATATCTATCCGGAACGGGATGCCCCCACTGATACGATGAAGATCAACCTCCTCATAGTTGCGATCCTGATCTCGGGGTCGATCCTCCTGTCGGGCTGCATCTCAAGCAGCTCAGATAAGGGGGGGGATGATGAGAACCCCCTCGAGGGCGAGGAGATCTGGGGGGTGGGCCTCGCATACCTGGACGACACGTACGACGGGGAGGTGTGGTCCACCATGATATCGGATTCTCGGGACTACGGGGTAGTACTGGTGAACAATACGGGGAACGAGACCGGGACGGTGAGCCTTGAGGCGACCTCCGACGGAGGTTCGGTAACCCTTGGGACCTCATCCCTGACCCTCGCTCCAGGTGATGTGGTGCCCGTTATGATCTCCTACAACGATCTTACAGGAGGGGATGTCATCACGGTCACGGCGGAGATGAAGGACGCCCCCGTGACAACGAACGCCACCATAACCATCGTATGCGAGACCTCAACTACAGGGGAGGTGGGGGCCAAGGGGGACAAGGTGATGGTGGAGTATACCCTGAGGGACATCGGAGGAACGATCATAGATTCCGGGACCCTCCCCGCAACGGTGGGGGAGAGATACGTGGGCCCCGCCCAGCAGCTGGGATACATAACAGGATTCTACATGGGGCTTCTCGGGATGAGAAAGCCGGGTCTGAACCCCCTGGCAGGCGATGGGGAGACCAAGACCATACAGGTCCCTCCGGAACTCGCCTACGGCACCGACCCGGATGCACACGAGCTGGGGGGAGAGGTCCTCTTCTTCACGCTGACCCTGGTCGGCTCGATATAGCGAATCCGTTTTTATCTGGAACGCGTTATCCCTTCAGGGAGCGGATATGAAAGATAGGACCCTGAAGGGGCTGACCTGGGAGTTTATCGCGTACACTATCCTGATCCTTTTCACAGGGGCAGTGTCCTATCTATCTCTGGTTTCAGAGGATGCCATGCAGGATATGATGATCTCCCTGATCGTTCTTCTGCTTCTCCCCGGCATAGGGCTCCTGTTCGCAGGGCGCTTCAACCTGATGCTGGGGGCAAGGAAAGTTGGCAATATCGCCCTCACCTTCGTATCCTTGATGCTCGTCATCTCGATCCCGTTCGTGTTCATGATCGGGGCCATGTCGGGGCCGGCGGCGGTGGTGATAATATCCTTCTCATTCGGCCTCCCGTTCGTTGCCATGGCCCTTCCATATCTGAAGCTCGGGGGAAAGGTTCCTGCGATATTATCGATGATAATGGGGATGTTCACCGGCCTGATAATATTGATATCCATCGAGAGCGCGGTGAGCTCCCTGCCCTTCTTCGTCCTGGGGGTCCCCCTGATCCTGATCTTCCTATCCCTCGACATCGCATGCCTGATAGCGATGATCGGGAGGAGAAGGGATCTGAAAGGGGAAGATGGTGAGATACTGCTCGCCCCCGCCCCCTCGGTGCCGAACCCTTTCAGGCAGCCGAGGCCCGCCCCAACAGAAGCTCAGAGGGTCTCGAAGCCTCCCAACCCCGGGGGGTTCAAGGTTGTGGAGAGGGAGACCGCGCCCCCGATGGAACGGGGCGAGCCGGTCCAGACCTTCGAGGAGTTCGTAAAGGACTGCAGGCGGACCGTATCCGTGCATGAGGAGGATGTGTACATCACCAGAGGGGACCTGTTCATCGCGGAGAAGGACTTCTATCAGGTACTGAGGATACCAAGGGGCGCCAACCACATCGAGATAAAGAGGGCGTACAGGAGGATGGCTATTCTGTACCACCCGGATAAGAACAGGGATGATATGGGGCCGCTGTACGCGGAGGCGCTAAGGGAGGAGATGAGGAAGGTGAACAAGGCCAAGGAGCATCTGCTCGATGAGAGGAGGAGGAGGGAGTACGATCTCAAGCTGGCGTTCATCAGAAAAGGAGGGTGAAGGACTCCACAACTGCTCCAAAAAGGTTATTATCAGCCAAGTTTCTTGAACCATGGACAAGGGGTGTCAAATAATGTATCACAGAGGGCTCATCGGACTGCTTCTGGCCATGATCATTCTGGGGCCCGCCCTGCCTATAAATGGTGATGCCCCGGAGGAGCTGGCCGGCCCGGTACCCCTTGCCTATCAGACGCACTCCGTGATAGAGATAACCAACGAGACCTCACTGCTGGACAACGCATCGAGGGAAGGGTGGCCCGGGGACGGTTCGGCGGAGTCCCCTTTCATCATTGACGGCTACTCCATCGATGCAGAGGGGGGCAGCCACTCCATTCTGATCCAGTACACGGTCTCTCATATGGTCATCTCCAACTGCTCTCTATTCAACGCAACGTATCCGGGAGGGTCGAATTACGGCCATGGATTGAAGATATCATTTGCCGAGAACGTAACGGCCGTATCCAACTCCCTTTTCAACAACTCCTACGGGATATTCGTGGATCGGGCGTCGTTGGTAAGCCTCAGGGACAACACGATATCCAACAACAGCGTAGAGGGTATCCGCCTTTCCAACTCGGTAGATGGAACCGCAACGGGGAATATCATAAACGCCAACATCAACGCCGGGATAGATGCATTCAACATGGATGGCCTGCTCATAGGGTCGAACGCGATCTCCAGCAGCGTGAACGGCCTGTATGTTCAGGCTTGCAAGAACACCGTGATCACAGATAACAACATCACCAATTCAGGTTCCACCGGCGTATATCTGTACCAATCCAACGACCTCTATTTCACGGGCAACACCTGCAATGGGTCCGGCCGTGATGGGGTGGCCATCAACATTGCGAATAGGGGCAGGTTCGAGAACAATTCGCTGTTCGACAACGCCCGTTACGGCCTTCAGATGTACTACTCCACCTCCGATAATGTGGTCAAGAACAATGTGATCTACGACAACGAGGCCGGCATATATTCAGGCTATGATAACAATTACTACATCAGCAACGAGCTGTACGATAACGGCATCGGCATACACTTCCACAGAGGAGACTACAACGTGGTGGAAGGCAACGACATCCACCACAACATCCAGTACGGGATATACCTCTCCAGGAGCAACTACAACCAGTTGGAGGGCAATGCGGTTCACGATAATTTCGACTCCGGCATATTCTGCGATAGGTCGATCCATAATACCTTCGTCGCCAACTCATTGGAGGCGAACAACAACGGAATGGCGATGATAGGGTCAGACCAGAACACTTTCTCTGAAGGTGTGATACGGGAGAACAGGGCATACGGCATGGTGATATCCGAATCCCTCAGGAACACCATCAATGACACCCTGATCCAGGACAACAGGTTCCAGGGGGTCATCATGTACTCCAGCACCGGGAACGCCATCCACAACAACTCCTTCCTCTACAACAACAGGGCTGGGGACGTGTACCTCTCCAACAGGATACAGGCCTCCGACAACTGGGGGACCAACAACTTCAACACTTCGGGCGGCTACGGCAACTACTGGAGGGACTGGAGAGGGCCCGACGACGACGGCGACGGGATCGTGGACCTCCCGTACGATATCGCAATAGGGTCGGCAAAGGACCACTTTCCGCTTACGAGATCGAAGGTCCCGGCCATCCCGCCCGCCCCGACCAACGTCACCACATACGTGTTCCAGGTTGATGTCAGCGTGCTGTGGGACCGGGTCGAGGACCCGGATGTGGATAACCTCTCCCTGTATCGCAGGAATAACTCCGATCCATACTTCAGGCTCGTATCCCTCGGGAAGGACGACGTGGTCTATGTAGATGAACAGGCCGTTCCAGGAACCCAATATTCCTACTATCTGACGTGCGTCAACTCCCAGGGCGAATCGAAAAAGAGCAATGTGGCAGGGGCGTTCCCGGAAGATATCAAGCCCTCGTTGATCATCGAGGGCCCGGGCAACGGAACCGCGCACAATACGGAGAACGTAACGATAGAGTGGTCTGGTGCGGATGGAATGAACTCCATCCTGAAATATGAGATACGGTCAGATCTC
>JAUVCY010000085.1 GCA_030595585.1 Thermoplasmatota archaeon | reverse complement strand
CGAGATAGATATCCTTGACGGCGGGTGAGGCGAAGAAGGGAGGTGGTGTCTGGTTGCTGTAATGGGCGTAGGGGACCTCATCCATGGGATCGATCTGCAATCCGATATAAGGCTCGGGCCAGAACATTGTGCCGTTGGGATTGAGGGCATATACTGCGTCACCCGAGGAAGCTATCACTATCTCAAGGGTTCCATCCATATTGAGATCGGCCAAGGTGGGAGTGGATAGTGCGAAGCCCTCAACCTCCGGGAGGGTGACCTTCCACTCCAGGTATCCACCTCCCCGCCTCGTAGGTATTTGGGGTCCTTCACTCTCCTTTAGATCATCCCTTTGAGCTTCTAACCAGGTTAGATATTGAATATCAACGTCGTCCCGGGAAACAACTTCAGCAGAGCTTATCAAAACGCCAAAAGACGGGATCAGCATCAGTGACAGGGCTGCTGCCAAGAGCCTCAGAGTGAATATATGATAGCACATTGTTCCTCACTTTAATACAAATAGTACTATTTGCCTACGAATAACTGCTCCCAGCAGATATATATTATTTTTCGTACAGATTCTTAATGAAAAATACCAAAACTCACCGATCCAAATTCCAAAATTGAAAAATTCGTTCTATAGATCATATGGATGAGAACGATACAATATGATGGGGGCCCTGCTTGTGACCCATATGTCATGGTTCACAGCCAGAAGGAGGGGCGGATACTGAGCCCTATTCCTCCTGGCCTCTGAAACCGGGCTCTCCCAGTATGTCATGTTTATCTAACACGACTTCCCGGGGCATCTTCCTCTGATCCCTCTTTCGGGAGAATAGCCTCTGCATCGACACCAGGGATACAATAATGACCAACACCAGCAGAACGGTTGCGATGATCAGCAGATCGGTCCTATCCTCGACCTGATGATCCGGATCGTCCACGGTCAGATCGAAAACTGCTCGATTAATCTTCTCGTCCACGTCTCCGGCCTTGAATTGGTCAACACTCTCCAACACGTTGTTCTCCGGGTCTATCTCAACCTGCACAAGGTGCCCTCCGCCATCCAGCTCCAGGTCTATGGATAGCTCTACACTATCGCCGGGGTTCAGGCTTTCCATCTCCAAGAATCCAAACAGCCTGCCATCGACCGACACCTTGACGGTGGTTTGCGGGCTCACCCAGTTCCCCATATTGAATACTTCGAATACCAGGTTGAACCTCTCCCCCGATATCACTTTCTCAAGATCAAGGCCCATCGGGGACGTTATCCTGAACTCGTCCTTCACCTCCAGATCAGGATAGAACATGTAGATACTTGCCTCCAGGATCTCAGAATGGAGGCCTCCATCGTGATACGCCCACATCTGGAAATCATATACGAATTGTAAATGGGTAAAATTGTCGATCTGCATCAGGACAACGCGAACCCAAAGGGTATCCCCCGGGTCTATCAGGATGGTGAATTGATCGACATAACCGGAATGTGGATCGCTGATATTCCTGTTGTCGTTCAATCCGAACCACTCATCATCAAGATCAGAGACCTCTATCACCCTGTCCGTTCGAATGACCGATCCGTTCATACCTCCGTATGCTGATCTTGAGATCCCATAGAAACCACCATACCAACCATCGGGTATCGCGATGTGGTCACCATATCCCATGACCATCTCGCCGATCCCTAGGGTCACCACCTCGGGCCTGTTCCCATTGTTCTGGACGCATGTCAAAAACGTATGACCCTCCATGGGCCCCGAATCTATATCGATACTCTTCTCACCCGTATACATCTCAATGTGAATTAGGGACCTGTTGAGGATCAGGACCTCCATGGGCAGGAACAAATGATATCCATTCAACCTGGATAGGATGATATCAATGAACGCTGGACCAGCAGCAGTGTTTGTTTCGCAGGATAACACGATCAGTAGAGATGTCGATGTCCAGGGATCCAGGGTGATATTATCCACCTTTTCACCTTCCAACTGAAATTCGATTGTGATCCGGCCACTCCTTTGAGATGATAGGTTAATCACCTCTTTCCCGGGCCCATTGTTCCATATCTCGATCAGGGCCAGATCCACGCTACCGGGTTCAAGTTCTATTGGCATCTCGGTTAGTATTTGCGCGCTGATAAAGTAACTCGGATCAACCCTTGCTTCAAGGTGAAGCATAGCCGAGGACGAACCACGCAATGCTTCAAATCGAATGGTCAATTCCAGATCTGAGATCTCATAACCGGGATTGCTCACATTTATACGGATATGGGCGGCCTCCGATCCGATGAGGCCAAACGGTTCTTCATTGTAGCGGATGTCCCAACTCGTCCCCATATTATCCAAACTGATGAGTATCGGAAGATCAAGGCCGTTCCCATTATTCCAGACCCAGATGTCAAAATAGCCCACCTCCCCTGGTTTTACAACTATCGACTCGCTTTGCGCATATGCATCTATATCCACTACCTCGGTAACGTTGATATCAAGCGTGTCCGTCTTTATCAACTCATTCATTTCGGATCCCTGGCTCAGAACCGAGGAGCCGATGACGGTGACCGGCTGGATCTTGCCGGCATAGGCATGTTCCGGACAGTAAACGGTAACGGTCAATGTTGTATTGTGGACCGCTCCGAACTCCTGAAAGATGGGCGCGGATAGGCTGACATTTGCGTGAAGGGTACCCGTCTCCACAAACGACCAGTTCCAACCTGCATCGATAGGCGGCGGTAGAAGCGACATCTCATATGTGTCATTTTGGTACCCTTTGTTCCGTATGGAAAGTGCCAGATCTATGGAGGTGCCCGGATCGACCGTTTTCCATTTATCACCCATCTTGGGATCCAGAGGGTCAACGGAAGGTTGTTGGAGATAGGATAGTTCGAAATCCACAAAGGGGTCCCAGACGGCCAGGCAAGTACATCTATCCCGGGCCATGGGATCTCCGGTTGATTCCGCGGTGATGTTGATCCTGACCATCTCTCCGAAATCGGCAACCAATGGTGCGGTCACCTCCAATCGAATAGGTGCCATCTCTCCGGAAGCTAACCAAACATGGTCGGGGTTCGATATTCCCTGATCCTGAGGGAGGGTCAGCCTGGCAGACCAGCCCGCAGGGATGGAAACCTGGTCAAGAAGGACCACGATCTTGTCTTTAGAATCCTCGTTTATCCCATATCCAGTGTTCTCAACGGTCAGGTTGAATACTATGGTCTCGCTGGGCTTGATGGATCGAACGAGGGATTCGTCCCATCCGTCCAGACCTATTTTTGGATGTAGATTCACACCATACCATTTGGTCAATGTGTACTGGCCGGTCCGGTTATCGTTCCCGCAGGATGTTACCCAATCCTTCTGTCCGACGAGGGATCTGCCACCAGCGGAGAAACACCACACAGTTCCCTCACTGTCACCGATGATAACCTCCAGCTCTCCGTCCAGGTCTATATCAGCAACCACTGGGGACGAGATGCCTACAGGCGTCTTGGTGTCATATACCCACAGGACATCTTGTGAGGTCCCATCTCCCGGATATGGTACACCCTCATCAATTCCATCGCTCGGGTCCCCATCCAGACAGAACACCTTTCCGGAGTCGGACCCGATAACGATCTCCAGCTCGTCATCGCGATCAATATTACACACGGCTGGAGATGACAGGCATCTTCCGCCGGTATCGAACGTCCAGATGACGGAATGGAACTCCGTATTCATAACGTACATGATCCCGTTGTCCGCTCCGAATATGACCTCATGATCCAGGTGCCTTGCCTCAGGTTCCAGTAAAGCCATCTGAATGTCCGCAATGGCCGGGGAGGTGAAGATGGATGCGCCACCGCTCCCCGTGGAATAATCCCAGATCTTCTGCCCCTTCTCATTGCACACATATAATTTTCCGCTCCATGAGGTCCAATTATCGCCTGAATATTCAGAAGAGGGAATGAATGCCTCGCACCCGGGGGACCCTGTAACGTTTGCAACCGATATGGAACCGTAATGTCGAAGGCCTCCCTGTGGACCATCATCCCTGAGCTCGTATCTCCCTCTTGTTTCATTGAATTCCAACGTCCTGAAGCCGTCCCCTGTCCCCCCGAAGAGGAGCTCCGTTCGCCTCTCCACGTTCTCGGGAGGCATCGTTGGGTAAGGGCCATACCAGAAGTCCCCGTCCATGTCCTGGGCAGTCACGGCCCCCGCGATGTTCCCCTGAACGGAATAGGTATGGGGATAGTACTCCCTGAAGATAACTGACCCATTTGGAGAAAGGGCCTCGATCAAATAGGTATCATTGTTCAGATCAGCTGTCAGGATCACCTCCAGCTCCGACTTGTTTCCGGTCCAGTTCCCCTCCAGATCGGTGATAGTGGGAGGGGCAAAAAAGGAGGAGTTCATACTCTGATGGGTCCAGACGGGTATTCCGTCGGATCCCAGACATACGACCGCATTTACACCGCCTACGATTATCTCCGGCGTGGGTCCAAGGGTGATATCCTTGACGGCTGGAGAGGCAAAGAAAGGAGGCGGTGTCTGATTATTGTGAAAGGTGTATGAGACCTCATCCATTGGATCGATCTGCAATCCGGTATAAGGTTCGGGCCAGAATCTGGTTCCGTTGGGATTGAGGGCATATACCGCGTCCCCCGAGGAAGCTATCACTATCTCAAGGGTTCCATCCATATTGAGATCGGCCAAGGTGGGAGTGGATAGTGCGAAGCCCTCAACCTCTGAGAGGGTGACCTTCCACTTGAGGGCCCCCCCACCTGACCTGGAGGGTATTTGGGATCCTTCACTTTCCTCGTGGGCCTCCCTCAGAGCATCTAGCCAGGTAAGATATTGAATATCATCGTCGTCCCCGGGCAGGACATCAACAGAGCTGGCCAATACGCTGAAGGATGGGATCAGCATCAATGACAAAGCCGCTGTCAAGAGCCTCAGAGTGATCTTTTGATAGCTCATGTTCCTCCCATATATCGAGAATTTCAATTACGATATCAAAGTACTTGATGATATGGATATATAATCATTCCTGTACATCGCTATGATTGAAATCATTAGATATTATTAGGATCACTAATCCGGATCGTTACCGTTCGATATTACAAAAATATTAATCATATGTGCACTATTTCACATTATATTGAATTGAACGAGTGATTAGTTTGATAGAATACCCACAGGACATACTAGGCTACCGAATAGTCGAGAAGAATATAGGTGTCGGGGGGTTCGCGGCCGTACATCTGGCAAGTTGCGACAGGGGACAGGTAGCATTGAAGGTTCCCAATATAATCGATACAAAAGCAACCATGGACAGCTCCGTCCTGAATGATTTCGAGAACGAGGCGAAGATATGGAAGACCCTCTCGGACAAGAACATCAAGGGGATCGTTAAACTTCATGCATGTGGCTCGACCCCCTATCCATGGATGGCGCTTGAATACATGGATTCGGGCACCCTCGCGGATGTTATGAGCAAACTTTCCATGGACGAGTCCATCAAGATCGCAACCGATCTCCTGGATACCCTGTTCTTCGCCCATCACAGCGGTGTGATACATCGTGATATCAAACCCACGAATATTCTGGTCAACTCAAAAGGGGAGTTCAAACTGACCGACTGGGGGCTGGGCAAGGTACTATTAAGCGCCTCGATAAGCACGATCGGATTCAAGGGGACGTTGGCATATTCCGCTCCGGAGCAGTACAACACCAAGAAATTTGGGATGCCGGACTGGAGGACGGACATATTCCAGATGGGGGCCGTCATCTATCACATGATAACGGGGAAGCCACCCGTACCCAACGACCTCACGGAGGCGATGTTCCTTGTCATCAACGGGGACATTGATCCGCCGATAATGGTCAACCCAAAGGTTCCCCAGGACATATCGGATGTGATCATGAAGGCCCTGGAGGTGAGAAAACAGAACAGGTGGATGGACGCAACCAGCTTCAGGATGGCGCTTCTGGGC
This sequence comes from Thermoplasmatota archaeon, assembly GCA_030595585.1. Taxonomy (GTDB): domain Archaea; phylum Thermoplasmatota; class Penumbrarchaeia; order Penumbrarchaeales; family Penumbrarchaeaceae; genus JAGLEG01. Next base: position 1,321 of record JAUVCY010000085.1, on the reverse strand, counting down.
ATGGAGGATTCCGCTGGCACCGGGCTCGCTCCGATAGGAGATGGAAAAGCATCTACCTCCCCCTCCAGGTCGATGTACATATCAGAGTGTCCCGAGTGCGGAAATTCCATCTCCGATGAGAATAAAAAACTGATATGCAAGGATTGCTCCTCGATCTTCTGCAATACCTGCCAGGAGTGGAATGAGACACTTGATGAATACAGGGGAAAGATCATCCCCTCGAGAAAACCTCTGTGCAAGGGGTGTAACAATAAATATTACGATCAGATGAAAACCAGGATCGATTCCGACATCCTGAAAAAACAGCAAGCACCGGCCCCCGCTGAAGAGGAGGACCCGTGGCACGAGCTGATCACGCTGGACAATGCCGTAGAGAAGCAGAAGATGTGGGCCAGTTACATGAAGATACCCGTCGAATGGACCAATCCCGTTGGTATCAAGTTCGTCCTGATCCCCGCAGGTGAGTTCATGATGGGGGCCGACAGCAGGAATAATTCACGGCCCGTTCACAGGATAAGGATAGAGTATCCATTCTATGCGGGCGTCAATCCGGTTCTACAGGGGGAATGGGAGAAGGTGATGGGGGGAGAAAACCCCAGCAAATTCCAAAGCAGAAAGAAATCGGGGTTGTTCAAGCAGGTGAACCAGACACTTCCCGACCATCCCGTCGAGAGCGTCTCCTGGCATGATGCGAAGGGGTTCCTGAAGAGCCTCAATGACGCGGAAAATACCAACAAATACAGGCTTCCCACGGAGGCGGAGTGGGAGTATCTCTGCAGGGCAGGAAGTACCTCCAGCTATTTCTTCGGAGAGAGGCAGAGCCAGCTGGGAGCATACGCATGGTTCAAGAACAACTCCGAGGGAAGGACCCATCCGGTTGGGAAGCTGACACCAAACGAGTGGGAGCTTCACGATACCCTGGGCAACGTGTGGGAGTGGTGCGAGGATTGGTTCGATGAGAACTTCTATGGAGTATCGCCTCGATCCTATCCGAGAGGGCCGGCATCGGGGACGTTGAAGGCCGCAAGGGGCGGATGCTGGAACTATGACGGAGATCTTTGCACATCAAGTACAAGGGGTTTCGTGGACCCGGAAAAGAGGTACAACTACCTTGGATTCAGAGTTGTAAAATCGATATATTGATCCATTTTCTATTCAGAAATTTATTTAGGATTGAATTGTGTTCATACGGTCATCGCATAGGTAGTGCTCGTTATGGAATTGCCCGGGGATCTGTTCGAATACAAGGTTCTGGAGAAGAACATCGGCAAGGGGACGCTGTGTTCCGTTCACAAGGTCGGATACGGGGACCTGGTTGCGG
>JAUVCY010000280.1 GCA_030595585.1 Thermoplasmatota archaeon | reverse complement strand
CAGTATAGACAGAGAATGACCTGGGCCAGAGCCGTTGAAAACCCTGTTCTTGATAAGGATAGGGTCCTCCAAGGTTCCATTCCCCGGCCACCCATGTTCAAGAGCTGTGGTTAAAAGTTCAGCGTCACCGTCTATCTCGATATCATTGTTTCGCGTTGGGATGATATTGGTTGAACGTTCGATCTCTTCTGATCGTGATCCATCCAGGGATTTGGGAAACGATGAGACGAGGAGCAACGTGACCGTAATAAGGAATATGAGTTTCAGGTTCGGTTGCAGAATATCATCTTTTCTTCTCACAGATAAATATCCAGACGCATTTTTATTAAAGTTATTGGGTCAAACGCTGAACATGTGAATAAATAATATCACCGTGGTGAAACGCGATCCGGAGAAGTAACACGTTCAAATCCATTGTCACTCGTTATTCTATTTTTAATATCATTCTGATTGGAACCAATAGAATATGTGCGAGGGACCGGCAGATGACCAGAAATGATGGTGAAAAATAACTACCGTTTCTGGTCAAGCCAATGCTGAGAGCATGTTTAAATGGTCCCTCTCAGCTTAGACATTGTTGTAATGCGAGGGACCGGACCTTTCAAATTGCATGAATATGATGAAAAGCTATTTTGAAAGGTGAGGCGAAAAACGGCAGTAAACATCAGTAAACATTTTTCGCCGTATGAAAGCATTTTCTAGCACTTCTTTCCAAAGAAAAAAATAAGCAGCATAAGGAAAGAAGTGCGAGGGACCGGATTTGTCCAAGGAAAATCAGGGATTTTCCAGACCTTCACCAAATACTGACTATCGACAGATCATTTGGTGAAGGAACAAGTTCAAATCCGTTGTCCCTCGTTATTCTATTTTTAATATCATTCTGATTGGAACCAATAGAATATGTGCGAGGGACCGGATTTGAACCGGCGAACCACTAAGGATCAGATTTTGAGTCTGACGTCTTTGACCACTTGACTACCCTCGCATGGGTTTAGAATGGGTACAGATTATTCCCCTTCTTAAAATTTGTTCCCATCAGGGATTTATATCTCCCATTACATCCTCACCTCATGGACGTAGAGGGATATCGCGAATATATCCAGGCAAAAGGCGCGGGACACCACGTCGTTATTGAAGAACGAAACGGGACCGTGGAATCCATCCACCGGGCCCACGTAGCCGTGGTGAACCCCGCAGGAGACCTCCTCTACTCGAGCGGGGACCCGGAGTTCTACACGTACTCCAGATCATGCATCAAACCCTTCCAGATGATCCCGATCATGACCGGGGGAGCGGCCGAGCTTTACGGTTACACCGACGAGGAGATCGCCATGATAGCCGGGTCCCACTCCGGCGAACCAGAACACCTGGAGCACGTCCGCTCGATCATCGGAAGATCCAATATCACCGAAGATATGCTGAGATGCGGCCCCCACCCCCCCTTCCATAAACCCTCGGCAAAGGCCCTGAACGGTGAGTTCGAACCGATACACAACAACTGCTCGGCAAAGCACGCATCGGTCCTCGGACTGTGCAAGATGAAGGGATGGCCAATGGATACATACCTGGAGAACGACCATCCGATCCAGGAGGAGATACTCAAGGTGTTCCGGGACCTGACCGGGGACGGGGATATCGCGCTCGGGTCCGATGGCTGCGCCATCCCCAACTACGCCATGTCCATCAGGACAATGGCCCATCTGTTCGCGATACTGGGCAACAGCAATGAGAAACCGTACGCGGACCACATAAGGAGGATCCGGGATTCCATGTTGAAAAACCCATATCTGGTATCGGGAACGGAGAGGTTCGACAACCTCGCAATGAAAGCCCTCCCCGGGATATTGATCACCAAAGGAGGTGCGTCAGGGGTCCAGGCAGCATCCCTCAGGACGGACGAAGGGTGGTTGGGCATCACCCTGAAGGTAGAGGACGGGCTCTACACCGCCGTTCCCCCTCTGTTGATCCACATCCTGAAGGAGATGGGATATCAGGTCTCGGGAAAGATCTCGGAGCTCTACCTGAGGACACCCATAAAAAATACCAGAGATGATGTTGTGGGCTCTTTCGTCCCCATGGGAAAAATGAAGAAAAACCCAACTTTCATCCCCAAATGACCGAATGTTATTAAAAGTCCAAAGCACAATGTACATGCGGAGGCAGAGAGATGTTAATGGAGTTCACCTGGTACCCATACACGGAGAAGTTCGTAAAGAAGGCAGAGAAGAGGTGGGGAGTATACAAACTGGCTGGACAGTCGAAAAAGGTCCTCTTTCTGGGCAGGGGCAACGTACAGAAACACCTTCCCAAACACCTTCCGGGAAGCCCGGGTGAAGCCGAGGGTGTCGAGTTCTTCTGTGTTGAGTATTTTGAATCTTCGGAGGAGGCTTTCGCCGAGTGGGAAGAGGCCATGAGGGATTTCAAGAAGAAGTTCGTAAAATATCCCAAATACAACAAGCCCCTCGATTAGATCAGATATCCGGTTATATTTTAATGGGATGCCACCATTGGTTGCGACGATATCATGGCTGTAATTGGCATCCGGAAGGAATCCAAGAATCGATGGGAGAGAAGAACTCCCCTGACCCCGCAGCACGTTGGAAGGCTCGGGAACGATCACGGCATAGAGTTTCTGGTCCAGCCGTCGGACCTGCGGATCTTCCCCGACGATGACTACAGGGAGATGGGGGCCGAGATAACAGAGGACCTCTCACCCTGCGACATCATCCTGGGGGTCAAGGAGGTTCCCATCCACGAGATCCTCCAGGGCAAGACCTACATGTTCTTCTCACACACCATCAAGGGACAGGCCCAGAACATGGATATGCTGTCCAAACTGATGGAGAACGGGACCACCCTGATAGATTACGAGAAGATCACGGACGAGCAGGGAAGGAGGCTGGTCTTCTTCGGATGGCACGCCGGCGTGGCGGGGATGATCGATGCCCTGTGGACGCTCGGCAGAAGGCTGGAATGGGAAGGGATCAGAAACCCTTTCTCGTCCATCATGCCAGCACATGAATATCACTCACTGCCCGAGGCCAGGGAGCAGATCGCTTCCGTGGGCCGCAACATCGCCACCTACGGCGTTCCCTACGCCCTCAGGCCGCTGGTATTCGGGATAGCTGGCTACGGCAACGTGGCGAAGGGGGCCCAGGAGATCCTCGACCTCCTCCCCACCGTCGAGGTGAGCCCGGAGGAGCTCCCCAACCTCAGCAGGAGGTCGGATACGGGCCACCACA
>JAUVCY010000265.1 GCA_030595585.1 Thermoplasmatota archaeon | reverse complement strand
CGATGAGACCGACCCGAACGAGTGGGGAGGCGACGGTGGAGATGACATCAGGGCGGAGTGGGGAGAGCCGGTCAGGTTCAAGCCCTATGTGGCCGACCCCGATGGAGATCAGCTGAACTTCACCTGGAAGTTCTCGGACGTTGGCGGGATGAGCTACAGAACCCTCTACGACGAAGAGGTTCTTTTCTCATTCTATCCACCCGATGGAATATTCAAGGCGCAGCTGAAGTTCAGGGTCAACCTCACGGTCACCGACGGACATTTCGAGGTGCCGCTCTCTGCACAGTTCGAGCTGTGGGTCTTCATGGATGATGACAACGATAACGATGGACTCCCCGACATCAGGGAGATCGCCTTCTTCGGAGACCTGGACCAGAGCCCCGATGATGACTATGACAACGATACTTACCCAAATAAGGCGGAGATCGGTTTCAACGTGGACCAGACAACGATCGAGATCACATTGAACAAGGTAGATAAAACACAGCTACCCGATCCGACGAACGAATTTTCCTACCCCGGCCGTACCCAGCCCCCTGACACCGGGGAAAATGATGGAGGCGAAGAGGATGAGCTGATCGAGCCCTGGAAGATGGCGGTGATCATCATCGCAATTTCACTGCTGCTTGTGGTCATAATAGGTATCGTGATCGTACTGCGCCTCTCCAAGAAGAGGGAGAGGGAGGATGATGAGGCCACAGAAAAGTACATCAAGGAGGCGGATAGAAGGCAGAAGGAGATCTCTGGAATGTACGGAGACAAGCAGAGGGCGGGAGAGGCCATCGGCGTCGACCAGTCATCCCTGAGCGATCTGAAGATCGACCTGGGAGGTCAGGTGTACCACGAGGAGGGCTCCGGCAATATAATCAAAGAGGGTGAGGAGAAGGGAGACGGCCCCGCCTGGCAGTCCTCCGATGGCTCTGGACCGCTGTTCGATAAAGCCGCCCCTGGCATGGAGTTCGGAGAATCGCTGGAGCTGGAGGCCGTACCCGAAGGAGACGAGATGGACCATAATGAGGTGGATGAGGATGACCTCAACGCCTCCATGGACGCCCTTATGGATTCCGCCGTTGACTTCGACGAAGAGGCCGTGAAGGACGCCGGCAGCGGTCAAGTTCTCGTTGGAGCGGTCCCGATGGAAGAGCAGATCCAACAGATGAAAGATGGTAACAAGGTCGTTGGCCCGAGAAGGCCGCCTCCGGGACAGTGAACCTCTTACACAGACCTGAGAATGGTCCTCCGCCCATAGTAAAGTAGTTTATAGTGGATGGAATCTGGTTCTACCATGACCGAAGTTCACATCGTTGTCTCGATGACGGGTGCCTCGGGGGCCGGATTCGGCTTCGAGCTTATCGAGGGCCTGTCGAACAGGGACCGAAGGATAAGCCTTATCGTGAACAAGGGGTCCTTATCGATACTGAGATCGGAAAGAGGAGTGACCCGGGAGGACCTTGCAAGATCAGTGGACAGGGTCTTTGATGACGTTGATATCGACAATGAGCTCGCCTCGGGCAGCAACGTCTTTGACCACATGGTCATATGCCCGTGCACCACTTCAACCGCCTCCAAGATCGCATCCGGGATCGGAGATACGCTCACGACCAGGACCGCCTCCGTGGCATTAAAAGAGCGGAGGGGGTTGATCCTGGCCATCCGTGAGACGCCCCTGTCTACCCCCGTTCTGAGATCGCTGTACGACCTCTCCTCCTGGGGCGTCATCGTGATGCCCATATCGCCCTCCTACTACAACGATGAGAAGACCGTGCACGACCTCCAGGTCCGGTTCTCGGGCAGGATAATGGACCTTCTGGGGATAGATAATGACATGGCCGGGCGATACATACCAGAGGGAGGAGGATAGGATAACAGTATCTATCGAGGGGAGGCCACCACATTGCTGAACAGGAGCTTCATCTTCCTCCCGGGCATAGGTCCAACGACGGAGAGAAAACTGTGGGACTCCGGCATCCTCGACTGGGATTCCTTTCTTGCAGCTGAATCGGCCGGCCCGATAAAAGGGATCAGAAAAAAGGGGATGGACCCTATACTGCAGGATGCGGTCAACCACCTTGAAAAGAGAGATATCACATATTTTTCCAGGTTCTTCCGCGCCGGTGAGGCATGGCGGCTCTGGTCGACCTTCAGGGAACGTACGGTATTCCTTGATATCGAGACCATGGGGCTCAGCAGATATGCCCCGATCACGGTTGTCGGCGTGTATGATGGGCGTGAATACAGGGCCGCGGTCAGGGGATTCAACCTCTCCGGTGAGGAGATCAGCAGGATGCTCGAGGGGGCGGAGATGATAGTTACGTTCAACGGGGCGACCTTCGATCTTCCGATGATCCAGCAGCATTACCCGGGAAGTGTCCCCTCGATCCCACACCTCGATCTCCGCTTCCTCGGCCGTAAGGTCGGATACTCGGGGGGCCTGAAAAAACTGGAGAGGACGCTCGGGATCAGCAGGCCTGACGAGGTCTCGGGGATGAGCGGTGATGACGCTGTCAGGCTCTGGAAGATATGGGAGAGGGAGGGGAACGAGAACGCCCTCAAGCTCATATTGAAATACAACAAGGAGGATATAGTGAACCTCGAACCCATCGCTGAGATCCTGGTATCCAGAATGGTCAAAAGCTGCGGGCACCCCCAGGGAGGAAACGGCAAATGAGATATGGACAGCCCATCATGATCGCCCTGATATCACTTCTTTTGACCTTGGTTCCATGCTCCTCCTCAATATCATTGGAAATGGAGGATGACCCACTCAGGGAGGCCTCGGAGAACGATGGTCCAGAGGTGGCGATCGAGGATGTGGAATTGGACCTCAGGAACATATCCGGGTCCTTCTCCCTGGACCTGGGCATATCGGGGAGTGCGGGGGCCTTGACCGACCATGTCAATATCAGCCTTGCGCTGTATAACGAGACAGGGGAGTTCAGCGGCTGCCTGTGGATCGAACCGTCGGAGATCTCACTGCTTGGGATAATGGAGATCTCCCTGTTGGGAACCGGAGATGAAGATGCATGGACGGAGTGGGAGATGATCGTAAACCTCTCGATCCCGTATGACATGGAGCTGGGGAGCACGTTGGGCCTGATCCTCCCCTGGTTGGGCATCCCGGCCGATCAGATACCTCTGCAGAATCTCAGTATCGCGGACCTGATGGGCACCTTTGGGTCCTTCGGAGATGGGGTCGGGGACCCGGGCGATATCCTGGACCTTGGGAGCATTGTGCTGGTTGCGAGGGCATATGACGCCGCGGGCAACTGGTATCAGGACGATCGGGACATCACAATGGAGGTCATGATCGCGGTGCTGGAGTTCGCGATCTCCGAAGGGTTGATGGACCCTGCCACACCCGGGGATGATCAGGAAGAGGACGACTCATCGGAGGGGGAGGGAAAAGG
>JAUVCY010000225.1 GCA_030595585.1 Thermoplasmatota archaeon | reverse complement strand
GGTAGGTCATCGCCGCCTCGGGGGCCGAAGCGTCCACATTTATGGTGATGGCCCTCTCCGGCTCCCTGTTGCCCGCATCGTCCATGCAGTAGAATGTGAGGGTGAACAGACCCTCGCCCTCGGGCGGAAACAGGGCGCCCATATATCGTTCATACACCCTATCGTTCCAGCTGTAATATATCGTCGCGCCCGGCTCCCCTGTGAGCGTTATCGTGGGCACCTCCTTGTACCATCCGTTGCCCATAAGGGCGTCAACCTTGTACTGGGTGCTCTCGATCTCCGTGTCCACCTTGAACTCCAACATGATCTCGGGACACCTGTTGCCCGCATCGTCAACTGCGTAGATCAGAAGCGTTGTCTTTCCTTCCGGCAGCACGATAGAGGAGATGTAGGTCATCCACTCCCCGTCCTCGATCCTGTAGAAGATCGTCTTCCCGTACATCTCGTTCTCCACGGAAAGCGACACCCTGGGGATGGTCGTATACCAACCGTCATACCCATCCGGTCTGGCTGGAAAGGCCGTATGTATGACGATCGGCGCATCCGGGTCGTAGGCGAACTCCATGTAGCCCTCATCCTCCACATTTCCCGCCCTGTCCACGGAGTGGTAGTAGAGGGTGTTGTTCCCGTATTCTGGCGTGATCGCGCCGTTGTAGTTCATCACGAGCCCGTCATCGTTCCATCGGTATCGGATGTCCGCCGTGGAGTCGTCCGACCTGAGGGTGATCTCGAAGGGCTGATCGTACCAGCCGTTCTCGTTTCGGGACACCCCGCCCGTGGATGCCCTGGTCGACGGGCATGATGTGTCCACCATGAGCTGGAAAACGTGTTCGATATCCCTGTTCCCTGCATCATCCGACGCCTGGATGTGTATCTCCTGCTCGCCATCTTCCAACACGATCGGGCCTTCATAGGTCTGTTTATCCTCACCCTTGTGCCAATACTCCACCCTCTGGTCCGAGCCAGCCGACTCTTCAAGAGAGATCTCGATCACAGGAGAGGTGACGTGCCAGCCGTAGAACCCGTCCGGCTCCTCCGGGGTCATGTAAACATCGGCCCTGGGGGCCTCGTCATCCAGTTTGATCTGTACCGTCCTTACCTCCTCGACGTTCTCGGAGGAGTCCACGGACCAGTAGTCGATATCGTTGACCCCCTGCAGGAGCCTCACCTCCCCGGTGTACGAGTACGTGTAACCGCCGTTTATCCTGTACTGGATGTCCGACGGCTCGGAGGAGCTGAACGCGATCTCCGGGTCCATCAGGTACCACCCGTCCATGCCGTTTGGATATCGTATCTTCGCATCCAACTCGGTCACGGGTGGTGTTGAATCCCTCAGTAGAATGTCCGATTGGAACGGCTTGTACCCGGTCTTGGTAACGGTGATCGTTCCCACTGCGGTCTGGGAGATAATGTACGGGACCTTCACCCTGCCGTTGCTGCCCGTCGTTACTACCACCTGATCGTTGAGAGTTGACGAGTATATGCACACCTTGGCGTTGTTCACCGGTGACCCCGCACCGTCCTTGACCTCGATGGTGAAATTGGTATAGTAGTCGTTATCGAAATCGTAGCCTACCTGAAGGCTTTTTGGAGCGTCGGTCCAGATCTCCACCTCGGCGGGCCCGAGCGCCATGTGCTCCATCCAGACGCTGTATGTAATGCCTCCGTCCCCCGAGCCGAAGAAATATTGACCGAACGATTCGTAGTAGTGCTCCTTCGCGCCCGCCATTATCTCGGCTATGGACCTCTTGCCCTCCATTATCATCCTCAGGACGTCTTCCTGAATCGCGGGTGCTCCGGGATAATAGATATTGTACCCGATCCCACCCTCCGTCGTCCTGACCGCCCCTATGTATCCTATGGCCCCACCGTTCGCACTCTCCACGAACTCCTCGGAGATGGATTCAAAGGAGGTGTAGTCGAACCAGTTCGTCTCACACGACATGGCCGAGATCAATGGAAGCTTTGGGGATTGGGAGAGGGACCTGGCGGTGCTGGTAGTGAAGATCGTGCTGGAAGGGCCCTCGTGGGTTCCCTCCGTCCACGCCCCATAATAACCATGCCCCATGTAAACGACCAAACCCAGGCCGTCATTGAAGGCGGAATTGATGTTGCTGTAGGATAGGATCGTGGCGCCCACCGACTGCTGAATCGAGCTTGAGCTGTAGTAAGGTGCCTTCGTTGGATATACGTCGTCCAGATACTTGTTCCAGAGGTATTCACATTGCTGCGGGCCGTCGTTCACTTGGTGGGTGTTCGCGCCGAAGAGGCCTGCCTTTCCAGCCCATGACCCGGTGTTGGGGTTCTTCTCGTATTTTACCACCTTCAGTGCCCATCCTCCAGCTTCGCTCTCCGTGTTCACGGGCACCCTGCTGACATACACCTCCTGGGTGTAGTCAAGGATATCCCTCTGCTCCCCCCAGACGCCGTCCTTGTCCTTATCCCAGTTCTGGTAGGTGAAGTCAAGGCATCCAAAATAGGTATCAGCAGCGTGGTGGTCGGGCTCGCCTGCGGCCACGTAAGGATTGGTGTCCTTTACGACCCTTGTGGGCACCTGGTTCACCTCGCCTATGAGCGTGACGAATTTCAACGACTTCCCATCCCCGAAGAAGGAGTCCCGGATATATTGCCATAGTGAAGAGGGGTCGTCCATCGTGGGATAGGTGGAATCAACGGTCTGCATTGATACTGCCGTGGTTACGGTGCCTTTCTCCCTGTTCCATTCGGTGTAGGGCTGTATATCATCCAGGTAGCTGGAAGGGGCCACTATCAGAAGCTCCGTACCCTCCTCCATGGAGCCGGGAGGGATCACGGCTCTTGTCATCGCCCTTACCGGCATTTCCTGCTTGACCACTATTTCCAGGCTGATGTCGCTGTAGAAAGTAAGCTCACCCGAGAGAGGCCTGTAATCGAAAGGGATTATTGATATGGAGTAGTGCGACAGTTTCTCTCCCGTATCCCAACCGTATCCCATGTGGGCCCAGGAGAGGGGGTCCTTGGGGGTAACGACATTGGTGATATACTCCGCCCAATCGACATCGAGAGGGGGGGCCCGGTCCAGGGACATATACTCCTCCGTGAATGGGACCAGCGTTGGAGAAGGGGGAAGTGGGCGGTCCAGGAGGAACTTGACAGGATCGGCCCTCACTACCCTTAGGTCCTCGATCTCGTAGGGTACTTTTAGTGGATATGATATCCTCGGGAGGGCGGGCCCCCCCTGCGTCATGGAGGAAAGGGAACCATCAAGATCTATGCGCCCCCAGGCCTTCCCGTCGATGAACTGGGTTGAGATGGTGGGCTCCGATAGGGGGACGTCGATGATGATATCCGGAGGCGCCTCCCGTGTGGAAAAGGCGATGTCCTCCGAGTCCCCTCCCCTGGGTAGAACGGTGAACGTGAGCAGGGCTATGATCATAATGCCGATCAGGGCTTTGATTACGCTTTTCATCCTACATCACCAAGGGGCCTGTTATCGGAATTATAGTTGCGAACATATCAATTTAACCTGTGATCGATGTTCGCAATCTATATGGCCAAAACGCATAACAGTATCGCAAGTCTCGTTTTGGATTATAAGTGTAGAATTGTCCCCACATAAAAGCTTTGCAGTATCCGATAATACAACTTCATGGTCTGGATGGTGAATTTGATCCAGGCGGAGACATAAGGAGATATCCGGGGAGCAGTAGGGCTGAAATAGAATTATATATCTGCATCCCGTTGATATTATACTTCCACCACTAGAAGAGGAGGGCATAATTTGAAGAGAAACATCATGGTTCTCGCTCTAATTCTGATAGTCAATATCTGGGCCCCATTGCTGTCAACCGAGGCAGATAATTCGATCCTTCATGAGAGTCTGGAAGAGCTTGGGGTAGGTGCTAGCCAGAGCGCTCATGGGATCATATCCATCGATTCCGATACCGTGTTCGAAACATTTTCTACACAGATGGGGTGGCGTGGAAATGGTACTGAGACGAA
>JAUVCY010000267.1 GCA_030595585.1 Thermoplasmatota archaeon | reverse complement strand
GTCGGCTCCAGGTTGGTATTATCCTCCCAGAGGTTAGATGAGTGTATGTCCGCCCAGGTGCTCGGATCGTCTGAGATAGCTCCGGATGGCCAGGCCCCCAGATTCATTCCCACGTCCCGGATCATGAAGGAGATCCCTACCGTCTTCGCCTCACCAGGCGTGATCCCCAGTTTGGATAGTGCGATCTCGAATTCGACTATGTCTGTCGTACCTCCTTTCGAGGACCAGTTGCTCTGTGTGGATATGATCCAATAATCGCCGTCACCTACCCCTTCCGATTCGGAAAGCGAGGTATGAAGTTTGAGATCATCCGTTCCCGGGGCGGTGGTGCCGTCGTTCTCAGTGTCCAGGTAGATATCTATCAACAGCTTATCCTGATCATCATCGTGTACGAATGAAAGAAGCAGGTGAGTGTCGTTGAACTTGTAGAATATGGTGACCGTATCAGATAAAATGGGGACCAGAACGAAATTTGCATCGGCCCATTCCGAAGCTCCGATCACGCCGTCGATCGTCACGTCGTTCTTACTGTACGGGGCATCTATCGTATCTCCCGAGTGCCTTGTTCGATCATCAAGCTCCTTACCGACAGCCCCCTGATATCCAATGGTCATCATTGAAGAACAGAGGATGATCAATGCGCATATCGGTACAATAATTCCGGATCTCACGGTATCACCAATGCCTTTGTGGGGGATAATAGGATTTCCCCCGTGCGATGTGAGAAAATAGTGGAGTGAATATAATAAGGGGTTTGGGGGGGTTTTCTTATTATTATTTAAAGTCCTTGGTAACTTAAGATATCAGCAGCAACATCGGGGAGATGTGCGCATCCGCAAACATCTCCCCTGAGTGAAGCGCGCTCCTCATCTTTTCTTGAGCTTGACCGCGGTCCCGTATGCCATGATCTCCGCAGCGCCGTTGGCGATGCCCGAGGTCATGAACCTGACGTTGATGACCGCATCCGCTCCCAGCTCCTCTCCCTTCTTGCTCATTCGAGATATGGCGATTTCCCTGGATTCCGAGAGCATCTCGGTGTATTCGCGGAGCTCCCCTCCCACCAGGTTCTTGAAGCCGGCTATTATGTCCTTTCCCACGTGCTTGGCCCTCACCACGTTCGCCCGGACCAGTCCGAGGTCCTCGATGACCTCGTATCCGGGAACGTGATCCAGATTTGATAATCTCATGGTCTCAGATCCTCCTTTGGAATATCCTTTTCCATATCACTGTAATCCTTCTTCCTGTCCTGGAGCAGTATCCTGATGAGGAAGGGAATTGCGATCAGAACGATCACCACTCCAAGTAACATCAGGGGGAGCCCGACGTACGGTATGAACGCTATGAGGCTCCCAAGGGTCATTATGGCGAAACCCGTGAAGATGATCCACGCCCAGAAGTGCTTTCGTCTCATATTCCTGTTACGGTCCACATATATTAAAAGGATATTTAACTTTGATATGAACTATTAGGCATAAATTCACATATGCGGGGAAAATATCCTTGTTGGTTGGTATCGTGTTGCATAGTGCACATCGCTGGGGCCACAGTAGTTTTTCTCTAAAAGGCAGATAACATTCGATGATAGTATGCTTACTTTTTCTGGTATCTTCAAATACGGCACTCTGACCAGCTGTTTTATCGATCTGACATATAGGACACTAGATCGGAGATAGGAATAGATATACGATCGGTACCACGATCAATAGTATCACGATCGTTAAAAAGGCGATGCCTATCCAACCGATCTTCCTCTCCATTCTTATAAACTTTTCACCAATGAAGCCGGATACTCCACCAAGTGCAAGGGAAACCATGATCGCCCCTAATATCATATTTCCGGTAATCAACCCCATGGGGGCAAGTAAGAAAGGTGATACAATGATCCCTAGGAATCCAGTTACCAACATGATCACGAACTTTACTGTAGGAAATGAAGGTGTTGGAGCTTCGATCTCCTTCTCCACCTCAGCAGTATCATTGCTTATCGATGAGAAACCATATTCACCTGCTTGTTCCATGAAGCCCTAGTATCGGGTATAAATATATTAACCTGACCTTGGACCAAATAAGGTATTGGATCTATAAGAAAAAATGGAAACGCAGTCCTTCATATTTGCACTATTCAAATAATATTTGAAAACGGTTAACTTTTCATGTAGAAAAGATAAAATTGGGCCCCCAAAGGGACCCTTATCTCTCCCGTCACTGTTTGTTCTGGTTCTGGGAAACGCCAGCAATGAAAGCTTCAACAGCCGCCATTGCGGCCGCCTTCTTCGCACCGCCCTGCTGGGCCTTCTGCGTCTTGTAGTACTCCACCACGATGTCCATGATGTTGTACCTGGGTATGAAGGAGGTCGTATAGTCCCCATTCAGGAAGTTGGGGTGCTCCAGGACCACCTCGTGGAACGGGATGTTGGTCTTCACTCCGCTAATCTGCATCTCCCACAGGGCCCTCTTGGACCTCTGGATACAGTAATCCCTGTTCTCTCCCCAAACGATCAGCTTCGCGATCATGGAGTCATAGTATGGTGGGATCGTGTATCCCGGATACACTCCGGAGTCGATCCTTATGCCGGGTCCTGATGCCTCTGCATACCTGACGATCTTACCGGGAGCAGGGGCAAAATCGTTCAGTGGGTCCTCCGCGTTGAGCCTGAACTCCATTGCATGCCCTGTCTGGGTGATGTCCTCCTGAGCGTAACTCAGGTCGAGTCCGGAGGCGACGTAGAGCATCTCCCTGCCGATATCGGTCCTTGTGACCTCCTCGGTTATCGGGTGCTCCACCTGCAGCCTCGTGTTCATCTCCAGGAAGAAGTACTTCCCGTCCTTGAACATGAACTCACAGGTGCCTGCGTTCCAGTATCCCGCCGTCTTTGCCGCGGTTACTGCCTGCCTTCCCATCTCCTCCCTGAGCTCAGGGTCAAGGGCAGTGGAAGGGGTCTCCTCTATCAGCTTCTGGTTCCTTCTCTGGACCGAGCACTCCCTCTCGTAGAGGTGGATCACGTTTCCCTTCTTGTCCCCGATCACCTGGAACTCGATGTGCCTGGGATCGTCTATGTATTTCTCGATGAAAACGGCATCATCACCGAAGGAGTTCTTCGCCAGGATCCTGATGGACTCAAGCGTCTCCTCCATCTCCTGGTCGTTGGAGACCATTTTGATCCCGATGCCGCCTCCGCCTGCGGATGCTTTCAGCATGACGGGGTATCCCACCTCGTTGGCGATGTCCTTGGCCTTCTCGTGGTCAGCTATGGCCTTCACGACACCCGGAACCACCGCAACTCCAGCCTCGATCATGGATGTCTTTGCGGCGATCTTGGACCCCATCAGCCTCATCGCGGACTCTGGAGGCCCTATGAACTCTATGCCGTTGGTATGGCA
>JAUVCY010000089.1 GCA_030595585.1 Thermoplasmatota archaeon | reverse complement strand
GGATCATACGAAAAGGACCTTACTCCTCGAAGAAGCTGTTCGCACTCTTCCCCGAGCTTATCGGGGCGAAGGAGGAGGCGATGCCGGACGAGATGACCAGGGGGAGAAGCGTGATCGATATCTCACCCGAGGTACAGATCGGCGTATCCAGCACCAAGACGTAGATACCCCGGAGACCTACTTATCGAAACTGTTCAATATCCTGGAGTAGAGCTCCCTCTCCTCGCCGGACGACCGGGAGCGTAACCTCCTGAGTATCAGCTCCGGTGTCGACCTGGCGTGGCGCCCTATGCTCGGCGTCCGATCGACGATCAGCTCGTCGTTCTCATCCAGCCCCTTCGCCTCGATCCCATCGATCCTCACATCAGTGAATCTGGAGACGTCGCCCGCCATGTGGGTCACCACAAGCCCGTAGGCTCCCCTTCTGCCGATCTCCTCCATGAAGGTCCCTATTATCCTGGACGCAGCCTCCAATTCTGTCATCGCCTCCAGTTCATCGGCGAGCATCATCGCCCCCTCATCCACACGAAGGGAGAGCGGAAGCAGATCCTTTAGAAAACCCTCCAACCCGCCGGCGTCCAGGTTCTTTCTTGGCTTGTACATGTACAGGCCGCTGAGCTCGGGGACATACGCCTCGTCTGCGGGAACCGGCAGGCCCATATGGGCCATGATGATGACCTGCGCGATCGTCTCAAGGAGGGTGGTCTTACCTCCTGAATTTGCCCCGGTGAGCAGCGCTATGCGCGAAGGGGAGAGGTCCATCTGGGGGAATCTACCGGCCAGCCCGGGAGTCACCCTGCCGAGGTGATAGGTGACAGGTTGATGCTCCCCACCCCTCAGGGCGATGTGCGATCCGTTATAGATCCCAAACCACCCCTCGGACCTCTGGAAAGGCCTGAGGGATAGATCCTCCACCATACATCCAAGGCCGAACCTGTAATCCAGCTCCTGGCACCAGGCCTCCTCCTCCCCAAGGCTGGCCTCAACACCTCTTATACCCCTCGCCAGCTCCACTTTCTCCCTGAAGCGGTCCCCCTCCGCGGTACCCTTTATCTCGGCGATCAGCCTCTCCTTCTCCTCGGTTATGATCTCCACTGGATACCTGACGTTGAAGATGTCCCTGGACACGCCCAACCTCTCCTTGAGCAGCCGTACGGCCTTTACGGAGCACTCCCGGTATATCTCCCTTATCACCAGCGGATCATCCCTGGAGAGGATCGTCAGGGCCTCCTCTCCACTGAGGGTCATCCTTGATATCTCACCCTTCAGGTGGTCATCCAACTCCTCCTTGATGGAGTTGAGAACCACCTCGATATCCTCCTGGGTCCTGATATCACCTGCCAATGACGCAAGGGCTTCAAGGGATGTTACCACCTCCCGGGCAACGCTCTTTTCCCCGAATATCTCCCTCAGCTGTGCGACCTTGTCAAGTGCATCCCTTCTATCGTACAGGCCATCCAAGGCGATCTCCGGAACGATCTCAAAAGGCCGGGAGGAAATAGGTACGGAGGCGATGACAGGAAGGTCCCTGTCATCGATCTCACCCGTATCGTACACGAACACCATCTGGCCCTCGATGTTGCCCACTGCATCCTCGGGCGAGATCACCATGCACCTGCGGTCCAACCCCATCTCCTCCAGCCTCGAGACCACCTTATCGTTCTCCACAAGCAGGATGTAGTTCAACGATGATCTGACGTTCCTTGGCGGAGGTGCTCTTCCGAGGGAGCTCAATAGCTTCTCGACCCTCTCCCGATCGATCCCTGCGAGCAGCTCCCGATATGAGAACACATCCCTTGAACAGCCCATCATCCGTTCAAGGCCCTCACGGGGGACCAGAAGAGACGTTCTGTTGCGGGAGTAAGAGGTGTGCATGTAGGATCGGACCATCTCCATGATGCCGTCATAGACATCGTGAGATCCATGGGTTCCCAGAAGTGAGAGAACATCCTGGTCGCGAAATCTCAGCACCATCTGCACGGCCATCCTCTCCGAAAGCCGGTCGACCGTGGAAAGCAGAGCCACGTCACCCTCCTGGAGGGCATTGACCAACCTATCCTCCCCACCAAGTCCATGTATGAGGGACCTTATCTTGGCTTCCCCTATGCCCTTTATTTCAAGGAGAGGGGTCAAACGTTCATCCATTGATCATTCCCCGCTTTACGATAAAGATACCACGATCGGTGTTAACCACGTGCAGGTCAGTCGAACCCAGACATATAAAACATTGATTCCAAAGGGGTGTATGAAATATCACACTGACCAATTGGTCGGTATGAATCTATTTTTTGGAAGGATCGGTTGAGTCTCACCTCGATCAGACGAAGAGGCAGGTCCTGAGGCCATCCAGTACGTCCGTGGGGATCCCGTAGATCGGGGGGAAATCCCTGGGCCCATAAAGAAGCGAAGGGGCCATGATCAAAAGGGGTAGGAAGGCAATTATCGCCCACTTATCCTTCGATAGAAGCAGAAAAGGGATCAGCCACAGGATATACCAGGGATGGAACTGGCTCGAGAAGAAGAGCAGGAGTGTTATAAGAATAAAAGAGGCCAGCATCATCGTCCTATCGTCGATCCTGATAGAAAGGATCTCCTTGAGGATCGAAGTTCGCTCTACCTTGACCCCCTGGTTCAAACCCAGGTGGAGGAACGGAAGCATCAGTATCAACATGGAAAGTGGGACGGGAAATTTCGTCCATGAAAGGCCGGTCAGATCCGCTCGAATGGAAGAGATTATCGTAATGAGGGGATACGTGACGATCATCACGATACCGATCATACCGAGGTAGAACCTCCACGGCCCCAGCCCTCCAAGCGCAGTAGAGGTCAATATCGTCACAAGGAATATCAGTGGAAAAATCGA
The DNA here is from genome assembly GCA_030595585.1 of Thermoplasmatota archaeon. Lineage (GTDB taxonomy): Archaea > Thermoplasmatota > Penumbrarchaeia > Penumbrarchaeales > Penumbrarchaeaceae > JAGLEG01. Next base: position 4,188 of record JAUVCY010000089.1, on the reverse strand, counting down.
GGCTACAAGGTAAAATGTGTTGAAGATCGCCTTTGGCATCCTGGATCTGGAGCCAGCCATCTCAGCGGTCCTGCGTAACAGGACCCATGGGATCGCCATCGCTATCAGGAATATCAGGGTATTTACCAGCAGAGTGATAGGGTGTCCCATGGACTCGCTCACACCGTGGACGTTGACATTGAGCATGAATATTATGCTCAGCTGAAGCATCCACATCATCATGACCACGGACATCCAGGTTCGGGTGATCCTGTTCCTGTAGATCACGCCCACTACGAGTATCATGACGCTTGTCAGCAGGAGAAAAATGAAGAGGTACCTGATCGTGGATTCGCCCATGAAAGGCTCAGCCTGCATTATCAGGGAGTTGAGCAGTGTGTTTCCAGCATTCCACTCCACTGACTGTTCCTTGAGATACAGGAGGACGCTCGTATTGCCCATGAGCAGAAAAGGGATGAAGCCGACCGAGGCGCCGAGGGAGAAACCGATCATCGCCAGTCCCTTCTGTTTCACATCCTTTACCCTGAGAACAACGATAGGCAGGAGCAGTACAGGATATAACTTCAGCCCAAAACCCAGTCCCAGGAGGAAGCCGGAGGTGGATCCGACCCCCCTTACGGCCAGTATGACGGCCAACAGCACTATCAGGACCACTATTGGATCGTAATGTGACCCCAGGCTCGTCTCCAGGAGTACGATCGGACAGAGTGCGTATGCGATCGCAGCAAACCCACCCCAGGAACCCTTCCAATGCATCAGCCGCGGGGCCAACAGGATGAGAGATGCAACGGCCACATCCAGAAGCAGGAAAACCGCCCTGTACACATGTATCTCATTGCCGAAGATCCTGCCGATGATCCCGATGAACAGAATATAGAGGGGGGGTTTATTGACGGTGAAGTCCTCGTAGGGTGTGCTTCCGGAAAGGAGCAGGTCCACCCTCGCCTCTATCCGGAAGATATCCTCGGATAGGCCGGGCCCAAGGGCGAGGAATGCCACCCTCACCGCACCTGCCAGTCCGATTATTACCAATCCCTGCACCCATAACGGCTGGGACGTGAACCTGCCCAGTATCTTCGATCTGTAAAGAGATAACAGAAAGATCAGATAGGCCAATGAGAGAAGGGCATAGAATATCTGGAAGTAGGAGAAGCTCTCCGACCCCATTATAAGGAGGGCGAGCATGAGGACGTAAATGATCGATATCATTCCCAGGACCCTGTGATCTCCGATCCTATCCTTCACCCTGGGAGACAGGAACATATCGATCGGGTTCTCATGTTCCTCCCTCAGATCAACACCTCCCTCTTGTATATCAGGAAGTTCCGATACTCCCATTCCTGTTCAACATCCGGCCCATCTGTGCCATCCTCCAGGTATCCCGTGATGAACGTATAATTCGTCTGTATGTACTCCTTGAAGGCCGTCAATTCAGAGATACGATATGTGATCACCACGGTGGACACACCGTACTCCTCGCAGAGGTCGATCAGATCCTCGTCCATGAGCTTGGGGTGGGAGATCTGGGCGAGGTTCACCGCCTCCGGAACCTGAAGTCTATCGGCCAGCAGGGGGATCAGTGGATCTCCCGACAGGATCCAATCGCCATCATCGGTTATCGAGGCCAATTCCCTGCCCACCTTGAACTCTACCGGTTCCTCCACGGCGGCAACCGTATATATCGCCGGTATCGCGAAGCTCATCATTATTATCAGGAGAAGAGCAGAGGAGATCATGGGAAGTGAACGTTCCTGGACCGTCCTTCTGGACCGGGGCCTGTTCCATACGTCCGCCATCGCCCTGAACAGCCGGTTCACACCTGATCCAGATAGCAGCAGAAGGGGAGGAACGAGAAGGGTCATGTGGTGATCCCAGGTGATGGGTTGAAGTGCGAACCACATAACGAGAGATAGCAACCAGACCAGAGATATCCGAACCAGCCTCTCCTTCCTGAACCGCGGAATGGATATTAGCGCCAGTATCAGGACCCCCAGGTCAAACAGCAGAAAGGTCCCGATCCTGCCCAGCCTTTCGAGCAGGTCTTGGGCCGCCCTGCCCTCCAGGTTGGATAGGAGCATACCGTCTATCGTCCTAACAGGTCCAAAAATGATCAGTATGGCCGCTACCGAAATAATGACGGACAGTGGTATGATCGCCATTACCCGGATCTCCTCCGGCCTGAAACAGCCCTCTTTCCTTCTGTCCATGATCATCTGCAGCAGGAGCCAGCAGTATACGGCCCCCATCGGGATCACGGCAAATAATTTGGTCATGGAGGCAAGGGCGAAGAACAGTCCGGAGAACACGGCAAAATATCGTCTGTAACGGTTATCCCTCTCAAGTGTCAAAAACAGGAACAGGAATGCGAATACAAGGAGCGTTGTTACCCCCATGTCCATGGAAGCCAATCGGCTCTCCTTGAGATGGTAGGATTCGAAGCACATCAACACCCCGATGAACAGGGCAGGCCATTTGCCGACGTATCTGTGGATAATGAACATGACGGCCATGATACCCAGAACACCGAGGATCACGCTTAGAGAGCGCGCCATCAGTAGATCGCCTCCGAACAGGGAGTATATCCCATGGAAGAGGGGCGCCTGCATGGTGTTGAAATCCAGATACAGTACATATCCCTCGCTCATCAGCCTGGAGGCCATCAGCTGAATTCCCTCATCTGTACCGTTCTCGCTGAAATGGTAGGATAATTTGAAAAACCGGATCGTTAGACCCAAAACTGCAGTGAATATAAACAGGGCGAGTGTAGTAAGCGGGCTATTTCGAGCCCTGATGAACTTCACCTCTGCATCCCTACCAGCCAACAATTTGCCCCCCATGGCTTTCCAGCACCCACACAAATACATTATATATATATACTTTACAGTGGTCCGAGCAGTGGTCCAAGATCACCAGCTCCATGATCCCATCCACTATCAAGGCTCAATGGAACGATCGGGGATCGACCTATCCGGGGGCCCATCATGAAAGTGGATGTTGGATCCAATTCAAACCATTTTTCGAAAAGACCCGGGATAATTTTAAGTCATATTCCACAGTTCAGGTGACCATGCCCGGGGAAGGGGACCAGAAGGTCAAGAAAAAAAGGTCAAGAGCCAGAAAGGACCCCAACGAATGGGTGAAGAAATGGCTCGTGGACACCATAGATGACAGGAAAGGGGTCGAGGAGACCTCATCCATGTACATGGATTTTCTGGACCGGTGCAGGACCGAGAGGGAATCGGTGGCCTACTGGAGGGATATCCTCAAGGAGAACGGGTTTCTCGACCTCCAGGAGGGACCGAACGATGACCCCGTGCCGGGCACCGGTTTCTTCCTCACGAACCGGGACAGGGAGATCCTCATCGGCATTGTGGGTGAGGAGCCTCTCATCGGCGGGGCCAACTTCGTGGCCACCCACCTCGATTCCCCGAGAATAGACCTGAAACCTATCCCGATCGACGGGGACAGGGATACGGGTCTGGGCATTCTAAGGACACATTATTACGGGGGTATCAAGAAATATCACTGGGTGAACATACCCCTTTCCCTTCACGGAAGGATCGTCAAGGAGGACGGCACGTATGTCGATATGGGCGGAGAGGAGAACGAGCCCATCTTCGTGATCCCGGACCTTCTACCGCACCTGTCAAGGAAGGCCCAGAATGAGAGGAAGCTCTCTGACGGCATTCGCGGAGAGGAGATGCTGGCCCTGTGTGGGCTCTCCTCGATCCCGGAGGAAGAGGATAGGCCCCCCATCATCGACGAGGTCCTTGAGCATCTAAAGAGCAAATACGGGGTTGGTGAGGAGGACCTCATCTCCTCCGACCTCTGCCTTGTCCCAACCCAGGGGTCCCGGGATATTGGACTGGACAGGGGGCTCATAGGGTCATATGGACACGACAACCGGGTATCTGCCTTCTGTGCGTCCCGAAGCCTCCTGCTAATGGCGAAAGAAGGTGTGGTTCCCAAGAGGTGGAGCATCGCCCTGAACTTCGACAAGGAGGAGATCGGCTCGGATGGCAATACCGGGGCGAAATCCCAGTTCCTGGAACTCGCCCTCTACGAGCTTCTGGATTGGTCCGGCCACAGGGGGAACAGGAGGGAGCTCCTCAGGACCTGTTCCGGGTCGTTCTGCATCTCCGCTGACGTTAAATCCGCCCTTAACCCCACGTTCAAGGGGGTTCAGGA
>JAUVCY010000311.1 GCA_030595585.1 Thermoplasmatota archaeon | reverse complement strand
GGCCATCACCAGTTTCGTGTTCATATCGATCCCAAGGGTCAGGAATGATAATATGAAGAATATGAGGAGGTAGATGGTGATCAAGCCCCTTTTCAGGGGGATCTCCACCGTCCTTCTGCTCCTGCGCTCAATATTTTCCCTCTCACCATCCGTCATCTGGTGTCTCTTCTGCTTCTTGATCCTCTTGAGCTCCACGTTTAAAAAGAGCCTGGAGATGGCCTTCGCCATCATCCCGGGATACCAGAAGGCTGTGACGATGCCGAAAAGGAGAACGCCGCCTGCGATCAGCAGGTCCAGTACCACCAGTTCCGATCCGAAAACGGGGTCTGCCAGCCAGGGTGCACGATCGTAAAGTCCTGCCATGATCTTCCCTCTGGTATCATCGTGGAGCATATTAAAGTTATACTTGAAGGGGAAGATCGGGTATAATCAATGCAAATCTCTAATAGCCATAAATGCCTAGTAGATACCATGACCGGAAGTGAGAAAAAAAGCCCCATCTCAATTAAAGCAGGGGCGGTAGTGGTGGTTCTGATCCTTGTCGTTGGAGCCGCGATATATCTCATCAGCAGCAACGAGGGCAGGGGGACGGAAGGAGGGGGGGACGACACGGAGGAGGATACCTTCACGCCCATCATGCTTCCCAACAGCCAGACCACCAACGTTCCCCAGGCAAATAACGAACCATCCATCGCAGTGAATCCCACCGATCCCTTGAATATCGTCGCAGCGTCCAACGACTACGGCTCTCCCAGAGGGGACGCCTGGTGCGGTTTCTACGCCACATTCGATGGTGGTGAGACCTGGGAGAGGGGGCTGGTCCCCGGCGCAGACGGGCAGAGAGGGGAGACCCTGTGGAATTTCGCGGGAGGTGGAGATCCCGTTCTCGCCTTTGGACCCAACGGCGATTGCTATCTCGCAGGTATAGTGTTCCAGCGGGATATCACCCTTAAGAACCTGGTGAAACCAGGCACCGGGATATTCGTGGCCCGGTCGACAGACGGCGGCAGGACGTTCCCGCAGGTGAGCATAGTGATACAGTCGGTGTCTCTCTACACGACGTTCCACGACAAGGAGTGGATCGCCGTGGACCCGACCACGGGAGACGTACACATCACCTGGACCGCGTTCAACCTCTACGGCGTTGCCGCATCGATCATCCATTCGGTATCCACGGATAACGGGAACACCTGGAGCATTCCCCAGCTCCTCTCCGACCTCACCGAGGGTGAGAGGCAGACCCAGGGCTCCCAGGTGGAGGTGACCAACGACGGCGTGGTCCACGTCTCGTGGATAGACTACGACCGGGGCGCCCTCCGATATACGAGGTCCACAAACAGCGGGAACTCCTTCGGCGACGTGAGGACCATATCTTCCGTCACACCGATGGACTACTACCTTCCAAATGGAGACTACAGGACCCCCACCATGTGCGACATGGCCGTGGATACCAGCGGCGGGGAGCATGAGGGCTCGATCTACATCTGCTGGCCCGACCAGAGCAGTGGGAACGCTGATATCCTGATGGTCTATTCGAACGACGGGGGGAACACCTTCTCCACCCCCATGAGGGTGAACAACGACACCACTGAGAACGATCAGTGGTTCCCCGCGATCTGCGTGGGAAGCGATGGGTCGGTCCAGCTAGTATTCTACGACCGGCGTGACGATCCCGACAACAACCTGATGTCAGTTTATTTTGCGATCACGTACGATCAGGGCGAGACCTTTGACAACTACATGTACATCGACGAGGAGGTGGTGAACTTCGAGGGGGACAACACCAAGGGTCCGTTCATCGGGGATTACCTCGGGATCGCCTCCAGCCACAACAGGACCTATGCGGTGTGGTGCGATGCGAGGGAGGGGACTCCGGAGGACGTTCGCTCCGACATCTGGTGCGGTATCGTCCAGTATATGCCCGATGAGGAAGTTGACGAGTGATATCGGATGGATGGCGTTTTGTGCTATCCGATATAGGCAAAATGGATTTAGTTCATAATATGCAGTATCGGATAGAAAGATTTTTAAGCTATCCGATATAATAGGGCATGATGCCGATAGACGAAAGATTGTTCGACAGGATATCGCAAAAGAGGGATATCCTGAACTCCCTCAGGCCCTTTGACACGGGGGCCCTGCGCAGGTTGAAAGCCTCTTTTGATGTTGAGTTCACCTACAATTCAAATGCTATCGAGGGAAATACACTATCTCTTTCGGAAACCAGATTGGTTCTGGAGGACGGGATCACTGTGGGTGGAAAGACCCTCAATGAGCACCTGGAGGCCACCAATCACGGGAATGCCATCGATCTCGTGGAGTCCCTCGTTGGGAAGAGGGAGATCACGGAGATGGATGTGCTGAACCTCCACGCGTTGATACTCGACAGGATCAACCCCCATAATGCCGGGTTCTACAGGAGGCACAGGGTGAGGATAAGCGGAACAAATTACATCCCTCCGAAGCCCTCCCTGATCCCTGAGATGGTCCAGAAACTGTATGAAATGCTGAACGTCACCGGTGGTGAACCCATACAGCAGGCGGCGATGATCCACATGGAATTCGTGAACGTCCATCCCTTCATCGATGGTAACGGCAGATGTGCAAGGCTGCTGATGAACCTGTACTTGATAAAGAACGGCCTGGTCCCTGTGATCATCCAGAAGAGGGACAGGAGACGCTATATCGACCATATCATCGCCTCTCAAACGAGGGGAGATCACGTGCCCTTCATCAACTTCGTGGCCAGGTCCCTGGATCGGTCCCTCACCATCTACATCGATTCA
>JAUVCY010000149.1 GCA_030595585.1 Thermoplasmatota archaeon | reverse complement strand
CTGAATGCATGGAGGGCCGGGACCGAGATTTGAACTCGAGCTAAGGGATCCACAGTCCCTGGTGCTACCAGGCTACACCACCCCGGCCATTTTATTCGCTTTCCTCCATATCGTTCCCATATAAATTGTTTTTTGGAAATGGGGCCCGCCCTATTTCACCTTTCCACCACGGATCCTTGTGAACACCACGATAAGAAAGGCCAACCCGGCCAGTTCGGTCATGATGATGTAGGGGTCGGTCAAGGAATCCAGCCAGCTGGATATGTGGAAATCCGTGGGCGGGAAAGGGCCCAGCATGGGCCATAACGAGCTCTCGGGGGAGAGGTACATCGAGTCGAGCAGCTGGTGCATGGAAACGCCCAGCGACAGGGGCAGAGCGCTTTTCCAGGCCAATCCGATCAGGAGCAACAGGACCGAGAAAAGCAGGGTGTGTGCGATGATCCTGCCGTTGTTCCCGGGAAGAAGGATGTGGCCCAGGGGTTTATCTATCAGGTCCGGCAGCATCGCCCCCAAAAGCAACACCTTCAGGTCGATGTTCCTGCCGGACAGGAGTGATGTGAAGCCCAGATGGGCCAGGGGGAACATACCCGATCAATCTCCCCAGGTGTGCTCCCTGAGGGAGCTTCCTATCAGGCCATCGTCTATCTTCACGGACTCATCTGATTCTGCGAGCATCCGCTCCGGGATGTTCTCCCCGTGATAGATCCTGACGATGATGCCCATGTCCCTGATCGCCCTCAGAAGCGGGAGCAGGTCCGGGTCCGAACACACGACAAATACCTTGTCGATCATCCTCTCGGTGGTCAGCCTGGTGATATCGATCGCCATCGAGACGTTGACACCCTTCCTGCGGAACTGGCCCTCGCTGGTCCTCGTCAGCTCACCGGTCCTCACCTTGAACCTCGGCAGGTGCCTGAGCGACTGGAGGAATTTATCAACGCCCTCCGCCCGGCTCCGGTCCTCGCTGCTGGATTCCAGGGAGACGTAGGGAATGGATTTGTAGTAGTACGTCCGGAACCTCTGGGAATCCTCGGGTATGATGTTCTGGGAAAATGTGTAAAAATCTATTCTGGTGGAATTGAACTCGCTTCTCAGGATGCCGTCAAAATAGTCGCCATCGATAAAAACACCTATAGAATCTCTCTTCATTTCATTCAACTCCACTTCAATATATCGGAACTGATCCAAAACATTGTTAACTTGGCCGTATATACAATATGGTCCTCCTGAACTCCATATGATATTTTCAGATATTTAGCGTTTGACCCCTCATGGCATCAGCTGCCCCGTCGCCGATACCTCGAGGACCTCGGGGTGGTCCCGGTACCACTCGATGGTGGATTTGAGGATCTCATCGATATCCGTGTACTTTGGGGACCATCCCTGATAGAGGACCTTCTTCCTTGAGGGATTGTAGCCCATGTCCCTGTAGACCTCGATGACGGATTCCTGGATCGGAAGCTCCGATCCCATCAGCGAGATCACCTTCTCCGCTATCTGGGAGGTGGTGTACCTGATCTCACCGGTAATGTTGAATATCGCCACCCCTCCAGCTATCAGCTGGTTGGGTGACAGGAGTGGAGGTGGGGGCTTGATCATCGGCTTGGTCGCTACCTCGGTGCCGTGGACGACCGTCTTCCCCGCCATCTCCACCGCCTCGTCCTGCTGGGTCGGATGGGCAAGGGCCTTCCCCACGACCGCCTTGATGACGATGTCCACGGCGGACCCCAGATCGAGAATGTGGAGATAATCCCTGAAATGGGAGTCCCTGCGCCCTTTTACCTTGGGTGGTTTCCCCCCCATCACGGACCCGATCATCCGGGGGACGGGCCTGTTCTTCGATTGATTGGGGCCTATCAGCGTGCAGGGCCGGAGTATGACCAGGGGGGTGTTGTAGATCCTCCTGGAAAGGGCTGAAAGCTTCTCCCCTGCGAACATGGTCGTGGCAAATGGGTTCGTGGGCGCCGGAGGGGTGGTCTCATCCCTTCTCGGGGTGTTCTCGGAACATGAGCCGTACACCTCATCGGTGGTGATCATGACCAGGGGCACCTCGTACCTTCCCGTCGCATCGGCAAGTATCCTCGCCCCCAGGATATTCGTCCTGACGAACCGCTCCAGCCTCTCCTGGAACTTCTCCTTGTTGTTCTCCCTGGCGCAGTTGATCACGATGTCCGAGATCTTCAGGTATCCCTCGTAGGAGCCGGGGTTCGAGATGTCTCCCTCCACGAAGGTGTATCTCCCCCTGAACTCCTCTACGTCCATGGTTCGCAGAAGGTCCTTGTCCTCGTACAGGTCCAGGTTCACAACGCTTGAATCGGGGTATCTTCTGAGAATGTGGGCAACCAGGTTGGATCCGATAAAACCGTTGCCTCCGAATATTAAAAATTCCATGATAGAACCTCCACTAGGCCATTTCCCGACCCATATATGTCGTTGGTTGTTATTATTTTTATCATTGCGGACGTTACCCATTGAACCAATGACCCCTGTCAGGAATTAGTGTGTCCAAAACGCACGATCGTATCATAGGTTACATTTTGGTCCATGGTCCATTGAACCCGGATAACATTCTGCTGACCGCAAGATAGTAAGCAGACCATTGGAAGGTTTTAATACATTTGTAACATCTCCTCCGAACAATGCGCTCATCACCGTTGTCCAGGGCAGCAAAACTCACGTTTTTGATCCTGATATGTGCATCCCTGTTCTCCATGGCAGTTCCGGAGGAGGCGGATGGGGCGATCGGCGTATCCATCTACATAAAGATGGACGAGACACAGAAGACCATTCAGGTGATACCCGGTATGGGCGGTGTTGTGACCTTTACCGGTGAGATACATGCCGAGAACCTGGCAGATCTCAATGCCCAGGTGGTGTTGATATCACTTCAGGCGTCGGTCCCTGAAGAGCCGGATTGGCATGTTACGGAAATTCCCATGTTGGTAGCCTCCCAGAGCCAGACGATCATCTCCTTCTCCTTCTCGATAAGGGTCCCCCTGTCAAGTATCACATCTGGTATGGATGAGATACGAAAGCCGATGATCACCGGTTCGTGGGTATTTGAACCTGGATTTATTCAGGGCGAGGTCCCCCAGATGGAGTGCACCGTGTTCATAGGCCAGTATTACCAGTACACCGTCACGAGCGATTCACCCTACATCCAGACCTCTCCAGGGGGAGAGGTCGATGTGGTGCTGGAGATCACCAATCAGGGCAACGGCGCTGACATCATAGTCGTGGACGTGCAGAACAAGGAGTTCCTGGCCGAGGAGGGGTGGGTGGTGGAGCAGAAGGAGAGGAGGTTCCACCTTCCTTTTCAGGGTACGATCAAGGTGCCCATACGGATCATAGCACCTGTGGGCTGGGACCCATGGGTGGACGATATCACCTTCGTGAAGTTCAATATCTACTCCGTCCAGGCGGAGAACTCCCTGACCCTGATGGAGGGGGAGCGGGTATTCTATTCCATTTACATCGGCCAGACCGGCGCCTCGGTTCCCGGTTTCGAACCGTCCCTGTTGATACTGGCATTCTTTATGGTGACCATGTTGTACGTACACAGGAGGAGGCAGTAGATGGCGAAGGGCCGTTACCTCATACCTGCCCTGATCGGAACGTTGCTGGCCCTCTTGATATTTCTTCCCCTGGTCGAACCGGTGGAAGCACAGGAGAGCTTCCCGGCAGGTTCCTACATGACCGAGAAGGGCGGCTTTCGACACGTTCAGGTCTCCGGGAGCCCCGGTGAGATCGGCTATCAGCACGGCGTACTGCTGGCGGATCTGATCCCCAGGTCCCTTTCAGCCTACGGCCATGCTACCGAGAGGAGCTACGGTTACGACTGGAATGAGGTGAGGCGCCACGGCCGGCCGTACTGGCTGTACGTTCCGGAGGAGCAGAGGGAGGAGATCGAGGGGATAGCCGATGGGTCCTCACAGAACGGGGCGTTGAACCCTAACGGGGATCCGGTGGATTATATCGATATTCTTGCGCTGAACGCCATCTGGGACATCTGGTGGAGGTCATCTCCCCCCGGGAACCCCTGGTGGTGGGTACCATGGGAGACGAACGCGCCGACCCTGAACCTATCCATGCCCCACCACTGCAGTGCCTTCGTCGCAACCGGGGACGCCACCGCCGACGGCGGCTTCGTCCTTGCACAGAGCCTCTGGATGCCCTATTTCCTATCTCCCGCCCATGCCATATTCATCGATATCATACCGGACACCGGATTCCGCATTCATATGGAGGTTACAGCCGGAATGATATGGTCGGGCACTGAATGGTACCAGAACTCCGCGGGCCTGGTGGTCGCGGAGACCACCCTGGGGTCGGGGCCGTACATCTGGGGCGGCATTCCCTCATTTGTGAGGCTCCGCAAGGCGATCCAGTATGCAGACAGCATTGATTCGTTCAAGGACATAATGCTGGAGAACACCAATGGAGCCTACTGCGGAGACTACCTGATCGCGGATGCCAAGACCAACGAGGTGGCGATACTGGAGCTGGGCGCATACGAGTGGGAGCTGGTCAGGACAATGAACGGCTTCCTACCCTCATGCAACTATCCCTGGGACCCCGAGGTTGCGGCTGAGATGGGGGAGCCCCAGGATTGGAGCCACGGATGCTATCCCAGGTGGGTCCGGTGGCAGCAGATAGAGGAGCGGGACTACGGTAATATTACAGTGTTCAGCGGGATGGAGTATCTGGGGGACCATTACGACACCGTTGAGGAGAAGATCAACCCATGCTCCCACACCCTCTGCGGCCACGTGGAGAACGCATCCGGGTACCCGCACGGGTCACTGGATGGGAAGGTGACCAACAGGACCCTCGCCCTCAGGACCGAGAACTGGGCCAGGTTCGGTCACTCCTGCGGCCAGCCTTTCATCGTGGAGGATCATAGGAGGGAGCATCCCGAGTACGCATTCGACGATCTGGTGGATATCATACCCCAGCCTTATGTGACCTTTGGACCACTTTCACCTCTTCGCATAGCCGTGGTTGACAGGGAGGGAGCCCCGATCGCCGGCGCGGCGGTGGAGCTGGTATCCAATGAGGACGGCTCCCGCATCAACCTCACCGCGGATGGAAATGGCATCGCCCATTCGGATCACATCCAGCATTCCGATTACACTATCGCCGGAAAGGGCTCCAACCTGGAGGGAGATATCAGGTATATCCACAACGGGGATGGTACCATCGAGCTCACGCTGAGGGAGAAGGAGGATGTGGGTGGGATATTCTCATCGGGCGCCTCAACTCCAATTCTCATTATTCTTCTTCTGGCCGCCATCGGTACGGCATTGATATTGTGGAAGAAGGGTAAATTCAGATCATTTTTCCGGTCGTCCGGATCGTTATGAGAAAGAGGTGATCAATACGCAGTACTGTCCGAACTGTTCGGCATATCAGCTCGATACCGAGGCTCCAAACTGCCCCAAGTGCGGTCACGACATGGTGGCCGCCAGGAGGGAACAGCGTAACTTCAAGGTGGAGAGGGCGAAGGAGAAGGAGGAGGATTCCAG
>JAUVCY010000109.1 GCA_030595585.1 Thermoplasmatota archaeon | reverse complement strand
CGTTATCTGCCATGTCCCATGGGGGGGACGAGGGATCCCCTCTCGAGGGGGTATTGATCCCCTGGGCCGAATACGAGAGGACCAGCACGGTCGGACCAGCGAATTACACGCTTGGGGCTGTTTGCGACTCAGCGGGCTTTGAGTACGAACTCAATACCTTTCCGTCGGAGGGAGGGGGTGGGATCATAGGAGGGGGAGGCATGGGAACCAATATCTCCATCGGGCCCATCCACAAGACCTATCCCGAGGTGAGGGGAGAGTTCCTCGAGAACATGGGCATCCTCTACGACTCGTACAAGGAAAAAGAGTATGAATACGAGCTTGTCATGAGGGACCCCCCCGAGGATTCTGGAGTTGAGTGGAACGAATACTCCAACCCCTCTGCCTATCTCAGCGTTAACCTCAGGGCCGATCTGATCCCCTGGTGGGTCAGGGGTTTCGACCAGAAGCTTCAGGTGAAGATCACCTACGAGAAGGATGATCTGGCAGAGCTGATGGGATCCGCTGAAAGCGACGGCGTGACCATAACCGTTAGTGAGATCAGAGTTATGGCCAAGACTGACTATTCTGCCGATGAGCTGGCCTTCAAGGGGGAGGATGTTGAGCTGTACAGCTCGGATGCGGAGCACCTCTTTCATGAGATAGGAGATTCCGAGGTGATCCTGATCGAGACGCGGTATCCCGATGAGACGAACGTCGCGGGGATATACGTTGAGATAACCGCCACGATGGAGGATCACTGGGGCCGTTCGGAACTGGCCCCTATCTCCGGTGGCGCGAATCCGATCAACATATATCCCATGGAGCAGCCGGACATGGTCAAGGGCATAGGTATCCCACTCTCGTGGTACTTCCTGCTGGCATCCTTCTGGCTGGTGGTTATCACCATCATCATCCGGACGATAAAGGGCAGATGGTCTCTGGGAACGCTTATCCCTGCCGCGGCCCTCTCGATCCTCGCCCCCTTCTGGTTCTACCTGGGCATGAACGCCGCGATGGCCATTTTGGGAAATCGATTGGAAGGGGCGGAGGATGGATTGACCTGGGGCCCAGGTTTCTATCTGGCGATATTCGGAGCGCTCCTTCTGACGTCCGTCCTGGGCCTGGCGATCTACCAGAGGATAAGGGAGAGGGACCAGCCTACCACACCGGTTCAAGAACCCCCCCAGAGGGTCTTCACCGTGGTGGGAGAGACCTGATCAGGCCGTCTCCCTGATGAACATGTCCGGATAGAGGTCCTTCAGGTAGGTGAAGCCGACCACGATGACGATCAACGTTGGTACGACCCAGAGGAGGTCCAGCACCGACATCGGGTCCCCGTAATAGGACCAGTCGTAGAAGGCCCCCAGGAAATGGAATGGGGAGAGGTACTTCAGGGCCGTAAGGAACGGCTCCTGATAGGTCCAATTCTGAAAATCGCATATCGCCATGTAGATTCCCGAGATGCCGGTCTGTGTCATCAGGATCAGGAACGCGTTTCCTGCGAGGAAGAGGGCCGCAGGGTCTGTTAACCGGCCTCTCAAACCCAATTTGGAGAGGATGGAGAAGATGGCGAAATACGCCAGGTAGTTCAGGAACAGGACGGCCATGGTGACAAAGACGATGCCGATCATCTCGATCCTGCTTTGGCCCATTGTTGGTGCAGCGAGCATGGACAGCCCGCAGAGGCCCAGGGAGAGCAGAACTGTGAAGAACAGGATATTGAAGGTCTTGGAGAGGACGTAGCCCTTGACCGATACCGGATAGTGGAACCACGTTCTGACCGCCCCTTTCACCTGATCCTGTGTGAAGACCGACCCGTGGAATATCAGAAGGAAGAACTCGATGGTCAGTATGAACGCCACACCATAGGTCCACGCCACCGCTGTGGATGACCCGATCAGGACCTCCCGCTCCTCACCCCAAATGAAGTTCACGGTTTCTCCCTCTTCCCCCCAGTGGGAATCGTATCCTCCGTTATCTTCCTCCTCCAGTGGGTCTGTTGCGAAATCGTACTGGTGTGTGTCCTCGCCAGGGTCATATTCTCTCACCGGGGTCTGTACGGAGTAGAGCGCTGTGAACAGGCCTATGGAGAGGCCGAAGATCAGGAGCAACAGGAGCACGAATAATATCTTGAACATGGGTGAGAACACATACCTGAGGTCCTTCTTCAGAGATGTCCTGAAAAAGTGTATCTGGTCGATCATCTTCTCACCCCCGAGAGCTCGGTGAAGACATCTTCCATGGAGCCTATCCTCCTGGACTCTACCACACCGACGTCGTTCAGCGCCAGCTCCTTCATCATGGGCTTCATCAACTCCTCGTCCTTGAGAAGAACGTGCAGGGTCTTTCCCTCCACTTTGTCTATTTTGATCCCCTCGATATCCTGCACGATCAGGACCGCCTTTTCCAGGTCATCCACAACAATGGCGAATCCCGTCTTGAGGTACCTTGCCCTTATCGCCTCAACGGTATCCGTATCCCTGACCGCCCCCTGGGAGAGGAAGGTGAGATGGTCAACGAAGTCCTCGTTCTCCAGGAGGTTATGGGAGGTGAAGATGATCGCCCTCCCCTTTTTTGCCTTGACCCACTCCTTGAAATGGTCCTTGAGCCGTTTCTTCGTCTCGATATCTATTCCTATGAACGGCTCGTCCATCAGTAGGATGTCCCGTCCGGTGGCGATCGCCCGGGCCACCTCTGACCTGTGCTGCTGTCCAAGAGACATATTTCCGAACTTCTTCTCGATGATATCTCCGATGTCGGTTGTGTAAAGGGCCTCGCACATCCGCTCGTCCATGGTATCCCTGGTCATGCCTATGGACTCGCAGTACATGCTGAGGAGCTCATACAGCTTCATTGTCCGATACATCATCGGTATCTCCTCGATGGGCGTACAGATGGCTCGCACCTCGTGGGGCTTATCGGTGACCTGAAGGCCCTTGACCTCGACCAGGCCGGAATCCGGTCTCGTGACACCTGCGAGGACCTTGATCAGGGTTGATTTTCCCGCCCCGTTGGCCCCGAACACCCCGTGGACCTCACCGTCACGGATCTCCAGGTCCACGTCCTTCAGGGCCTGGATCTTCCCGTAGCTCTTTGAAAGGCCCTTGATCTCGATTATGATGGTCACGTCGCCACCTCCTCGCCGACGGTGGTGATGACCTTCGCTTCCACCACTTTGAATGTGGTATCCTCCGCCTTCTGGCCCGGCCCGGTCCCATCCTCCGATATCGGTCCGGCAGCTCCATCGGGGGAGAGGGGCTCCTTCTCCTCCTGGTTGGACCCTTTATTGACCTCGGTTACATTCTCCTGCCGGGCTTGTTTCTCTGCCTCCCCATTCTTCTTCTCCTCCTGGTCCGGAGGAGGCGAGCTCTCCTCCCCGGGTTCGATATCATCTTTCTTCTCCAGAGCCCTCATTTTCAGGTAATGCGCTGCGTAGACCTTTTCGAACCTGATCATCTTACCCTTCCTTCTGGC
Source organism: Thermoplasmatota archaeon (assembly GCA_030595585.1). GTDB lineage: Archaea > Thermoplasmatota > Penumbrarchaeia > Penumbrarchaeales > Penumbrarchaeaceae > JAGLEG01. The sequence continues at coordinate 3,061 of JAUVCY010000109.1, read as the reverse complement.
CCGCTGGATGTAGAACAGATAGCTGATAAAGAGGGAGATGATCAGTATGGTAAATATCAGCCCGAGGACGACCGAGGGGCTCCAAAAAAGTTTACCCGGGCTGTCCTCTTTGTCAAAGGGGTCGGTCCCCGTCCTGTACTCCTCGTAGTTGGAGTAGAAATCCCTGTCGGGGTCCAGGTATCTGTCGAAATAGTAGCTGTTGTCCAGATGGTTCCTCTCCTCCCAGGTGTCATCCATTCCATCCATGTCGTTATCGGATGTGGATATCTCCGTTCCATCCGGCGTGTAATAGGGCAGGAAGTAGATGCCGGGTGATACCTTCCCGGCGACAACATCCGGGTCTTCATCATCCCAGATATTGCGACGGCAGTCGAGGAAGTCCAGGCCACCGAAGCGTTGGATGTCATACCTGATATCCTCGTCCCCGTGATCGTAGGAGTAGTAATCATCGAAGTCGTAGGGGTCATCGGGTTGGTAGAAAATAGAGAGGTTATCCCGGAGGAACAGGTTATTTTCGATCAGCACCAGATTGGGTTCATCGCCGTATCTGTCATTGTTCTCATCGATGTATATCGATATGTTCAGCTCCTCGAAAGTACAATCCTCTATGACGAGCGCGTCGTAATTATAGGCGTAGATCCCCCACTCCCCATTCCGGAACGTAGTGTTCGAGATAAGTATCTCGTCAAAATATTCCACGTGCACCGCACTGCGGAAATCGGAGAAGAGGCAGTTGATTATCCTCAGGCTGTTCCCATCCTCCAGCTCGATCATGTCATAGATCCCGATGAACTCACAGTTGATGACGGAGAGGTCGTCTCTTGAATTCCCTTGCAGGGTCAGGTCATTACAATCGATAAAAGTGCAGTTCTCCACCCTCTCCGAGGAGAATTCGATCATTCCCACGTTGTCGAACGTGGTGTTGATCACATCTCGAATGTCGACTTCATCCCTGCCGTAATAGCTCTTGTCATAGATCAATCGGGTGATCTCCTTCAGGGAGCAGTTGTGGAAGGATACGAAGGAATCATCGCCGGTGATCAGATGGAAGATGGACTCCAGGTTGCAACCCTCGAAGATGAGGTTCACGTCGCCGACCATGTTGAACAGTTCATCCCTGCTGTACTGGGGATCACCTATCTCCCCAAGGTTGAGGTCCAGCCCCTCGATGATCGCATCGCAATCGTTCAGGGATATCTTGCGCTCCTTGTAGTTGTAGAACATCCTCTCTCCGTGGGCTTCGAAATACCCTTCGATCTCCCCATCGATGTCCAGATAGGAGTCGTACATGTAGAGGGAGGAACTGCTGCCCGGAAGGTCGAAAATGCTCTTTGAATTATTCCCGGCTATCGTGCTGTTTATCAGTATTAGCGTTCCGTCGTTTATAAGATCGAGGCCGTAGTAATATTGATCACTTGCCCCCATGGTCATGGTGCTGTCGATAAGGGTCAGGGTATGGCCTTCATCGATGTAGAAGCTGTCGTGGAGGAGAAGATCGACCCCCACAAGGACGGTGTTGTCCGGAAGCATATATATGCCCAGTTCGGGGATAGTATTGGGATCATAGGAGCAGAACCCCCTCAGGGAAGTGGACCCCGCGGAGTACTCGTAGATGTAATAGAAGAACGCCTGGTCCTCAAAAGGAGTGCACCAGGTCTCCAGGATAGCTGAACTGGAGTAGATCTTCTCCTGCAGGTAATGATCTGTCACATATTCCATATTCTCATCGTACTGCATGATGGTCGAGCCGTTGTGAACGATGAAATAGTAGCCGCCAAGGACCTTCATGGGTCCGCCGTTCGGGAAGGGTGACACCCCTTCTGGAAAGGTGATCATCTCCCTGATCATGGTGTCACTGGAGAGGTCGAGGACGATGTATTCGAGGGTTGAATATCTATCCGAAAGGAGCTCATCCAGGTAGATGAACGCCTCCACGTTGGACCCATCGCAGAAGAGGGAGACCCGATTGTCCACGCCTGAACCCGGGGGCAGGTCCACCAGGGTATGCTCGTCGATCGACAGCAGGTCCTTTCCGTATGTGGTGAGGGTGATCTCACCACCGGGCACCTGTCTGGCCACACACAGGACCTCGTCATTGGCCGCCATGTCCACGGTATCTTCGAATACTTCACCCATTTCGATCGTCATGTACTCCTCTGTCTCGGCGTCCATTCGATGGATATACAGTTCGCCCCCGTCCTGGATCATGACCATGGGCATTCCGTCGAGGCAGTCGCTCCACATCCTTCTCGGCTCCTCCGTGGATGTTCTGGTCTCTCCATACACGTAACGGTCAACACCACCCTCATCATTCACGGGGGTCGATATCGGTACGAATTCTATCAAGGACCCCATTTCATCTGGATACCAGATGACCCCATTGATATTTCCCTCCCTGTCCACATCCAGAAAGGCCTCCATGTTCGTCTGGTAGTCGACCCAGCGTGAGATGCCGATCTCCGTCCACCCTTTATCCTCATCCTCCCTCTCGATGACGATATAGGTTCCCTCGTCCAGGCCCTCGGTATTTCCGTTTTCCATCTGGAAGGTGATTCGATACCTGTACCCGTTGGGGTGATGTACGAACTCATGATCGTTGTTCAACCAGTAATCCACCTGGTCCGGATAGGAGAACAACCTCTCTGGACCGACGTCTGACCTTGTCTCAATAAATGATGTGGCCTCTTTCGAATTATCATCCCGGTACAGGTCCTCTCCGGAACCAAGGGATAGGAATGATAGAAGCGGGACCAGCATCAGTAGGATGAAGGCCAGGCCGGTGAGATGTCTCCTGCTCATTCCTCCACCTCCTTCTCTTTTATGTTCCCCTCATCCCCGGGAGGATCACCTTGAGGTATATCCTCCGTGGTCTTCCCCGATCTGGCCTTCTTAATCGCAATGTGGATGAGGAAGGAATAGAGGGGCACCAGGAGGAAGAAGCCGAAGATCAGCAGGTGGACCAGCGTGACGTCCCTTATCGCCTTGAAGAACCTCTCATCGTCATCCGGATAATCCTCCACCTCATCTTCCGATCCCGGAGTGTTATCGATCCCGTCATCCG
>JAUVCY010000178.1 GCA_030595585.1 Thermoplasmatota archaeon | reverse complement strand
TACCATTATTTATTAGGTTTCCTAGTGCAATATTGAAAAATGAGACGTTGCGACAGCAAACGGGACCTGAAAAAGCCGATATTCCGCCCGGCACGGCCCCATTTTCAGGGAGAAACAGCCTTATCCCACCTCAACATAGGGGATTCATGCACCAAGTGATGCCCATAGACATGGAGAAGGACCTTCTCGATGCGAACAGAAAGCTGGCAGCGGAGAACCACGATCTGCTGGGCAGGTCGGGCGTCAGGTCCTTCGACCTGATGGGGTCGATCGGCTCTGGCAAGACCCTCCTGATCCAGAGGCTCTGTGAGTCGATGGGGAAGAAGGGGGTCAGATGCGGGGCGGTTCTGGGGGACGTCATGGGAGATGACGATTACAAACGCATCAGCGCCCTGGGCATCCCCGCCGTCAACCTCAACACGGGAAAGGAGTGCCACCTGGATGCACACCTGACCGAACACGCACTGGAGGGGATCGACCTCGGGTCTCTCGACGTTCTCTTCATCGAGAACGTGGGGAACCTGGTCTGCCCTGCCGATTTCCCGCTCGGAACCGATAGCAGGATCGTGGTCATATCCGTAACGGAGGGGGACGACATGGTGAGAAAACATCCCCTGATCTTCAAGGAAGCGGACATCATAGTCATCAACAAGTCCGACCTGGCCTCAATAATGGAGGTGGATGTGAACATCCTTGTCTCCGACGCCAGGACCGTCAAACCCAGTGCGGAGGTGGTCATCACCAACGCGAAAACGGGAGAAGGGGTGCAGGACCTGATAAGGGCGCTTGGGATCTGAAGGTATAACCACATGTGGCTTATCCATATCACCGGTGTCGTGCAGGGGGTCGGATTCCGACCATCGGTCAAGCGGGCAGCGGACCGGATGGGATGCAGGGGGTTCATCAGGAACGATGGGTCCCACGTGACCATCGGCATTGATATGGACGTTGAAGGTTTTTTAAAAGGTGTAAAAGAGGAGCTGGGCCCCATGGCCAGGATCGAGGGGGTCGATCCCAGGGAGATGGACTGGGCCGACCTTGAGATGGAAGAGCCGGTCGAATTCATCATCGCTCCATCGAGAGAGGGAAGCATGGATTCATCACTCCCCCCGGATACGGCAACGTGCCGGGAATGCCTCGATGAGATGTTCGACCAGGATGAAAGAAGATACAGGTTCCCCTTCACCAACTGCACGGACTGCGGGGCCAGATACACTGCGATCCGATCCCTGCCCTACGACCGGGAGAGGACGGCGATGGAGCCCTTCGACCTCTGTGCCAGCTGCTTGGACGAATACACCGACCCCACATTCAGGAGGTTCCACGCGCAGACCATATCGTGCGGAGAGGACGGGCCGGCCTACATGTACCTGGGAAGGGATATGAAGGAATGCGCCTCTGGATGGGATGCCTTCCTCCTTGCGGCCAGGGAGATCAAAAAGGGTGGAAGGATCATCATGAAGGGGTGGGGGGGCATGCACATATGCTGTGGACCATCCCGCCTCGAGGGGCTCCGGGAGTGGTATGGGAGGCCGTTCAAACCCTTTGCCCTGATGGTCCGTGACCTCAACAGCGCCGATCTGATCGTAAGATCATCAGGGGAGGGGCGCAGGACCCTCTCATCGCCTGCGCGGCCCATCGTCCTGATGGAGAAACGTCCCGACGCGCCGGAGTGGGCACGAAAGGGGCTGGACCTGGCCTCGCCAGGACTTGGAAACGTGGGCATCTACCTCCCGTATTCGGGAGCACACCACCTGCTGTTCTCGGCGCTGTCAGAGGTTGGGTTCCCCCATCCATGGGTGGTGATGACGTCAGGAAACCTCCCGGGGGAGCCAATGGCCCTGGAGCTGGAGGACATCTCCGACCTGGAGGCGGACGGCTACCTGGTCCACAACAGGGAGATCGCGGCAAGATGCGATGATTCCGTCGTGGTCCCGCACCCGCCTGCCGGCTCCGCGGTCCGCAGGCCGGGGCCGTTCGACATGTTCTCGTTCCCTATCAGGAAGGGGAGGGGCCTGATCCCCGATCCCCTGGACATCCCGTTCACCGGAAAGGTGATGTCACTGGGGGCCGAGAGGAACGTCTCACTCTCCGTCACCCGGGGTGGGCGGGTCTTCACGAGCCCTTATATCGGCAATACCAGGCACCCCTCGGTAATGAATTACCTCAGGGAGAGCAACGGCAGGATGAGGTACCTCTTCGGGGTGGGCGATATCGAGGCCGTCGGGGTGGACCTCCATCCGAGGTACAATACCGGCAGATATGGATCGGAGGTGGCGAGGGAGGAGGGAGTGGACCTGGTAAGGGTCCAACATCACCACGCACATGGGGCGTCCCTCCTTGTCGATGCGGACCTCCCCTCAATGGGATGCGTCGTGGTCGACGGCGTGGGACATGGGGACGATGGAAAACCGTGGGGAGGGGAGGCCATGTGGGTGGACCATCGGGGATACGTCCGGACATCGCACCTTGAGCCCTTCGGCATCCCCGGCGGGGACTCCTCCGTATATCATCCCGAGAGGATCGCTGGATGGCTCTGCAGGGAGGCGGGGTGGGAGCTGGCGCTGGGGGACGAAAGGCTTGAGACGATCCTGGAGAGGACACATGGAAGCTCGTTGATGACCTCCTCCATGGGGCGGCTGCTCGATGGGCTCTCCGCCCTGCTTCTCGGGGTCACCTGGAGGACGTACGACGGGGAGCCGGCGATAAGGCTCGAAAAACTACTGGGGAGGTCCAGGGATCCGGCGACGGAGCCCTTTGACCGGCCGATCTCCGGCGGCGGGATAGAGATAACCTCCAGATGGAAAACGCTTCTTGCGGAGCTGTGGCCGGAGGGCACCATCCTCTCTCCAGGCTCTGCACCTGACCATGGGTCCCTTCCAGACATCGCCATGGGGTTTGTGGAGAGCGTCGCTTTCGACCTTGTGGTCAAGGCCGCAGATATTGCGTCTGCAAGGGGATCCACGGACGACGAAGGAAGGCCGTATGTGGGGATCACCGGAGGGGTCTCGTACAATGTCCCGATCGTAAAGAGCTTCCTCAGGAGCTGTGAAAGGGTCGGCGCCAGGCCCGTTCTTCACTCCCGTGTGCCTCCGGGCGATGGGGGCATCTCCGTTGGGCAGGCCGTGGTGGTGGCATCACAGCTGTAGGGGGCCGCCCGCTTTCAACCGCAAAGGTGATAAACGTCCCCACTTTCTACTGAGTCCATGTGCCTGGCCATTCCCGGAGAGGTCGTGAAGATCCTTGACGATAAGAGAGCAATGGTAGATTACGGCGGCACCCGCAGGGAGGTGGACATCACCTTCGTGAAGCCCGAGATAGGGGAGTGGGTGATCGTACACGCCGGTTTCGCCCTTCAGATCCTTGACGAGGAGGAGGCCCAGGAGACCCTGGCCCTGTGGGAAGAGGCCCTGTCAGTGATGGGGACGGCCAAATAGGAGGATGGAGATTGCATGAGTTCACGATCGCATCCAGCATCGTAAATTCCCTCCTGGAGGCTCTCGAGGGCTACCCCGGGGCCGAGAGGGTGGATGAGGTGGATCTGGTCATAGGGGAGCTCTCCTTTGCGGGGATCGAACAGGTGACCTACTGCTTTGGTGTGCTCATCGAGGAGAGGAAGCAGCTGAAAGGGTGCAGGCTCAACGTCACCACGGAGGAGGGGCGGGCCCACTGCAAAGAGTGTGGATACGAAGGGGCGCTGAATATGGGTTCAGGTCCGGGTTACCATCACATCCTGCCCGTGTTCGCATGTCCGAAATGCAAAGGGGAGGTGGATATCACGGCGGGCCAATCGGTATCTATCAGGAACGCCAAGCTCATTATCAAGGACGAGGTGGATTGATTGTCCAGAGATCTCAAAGACAGGGAAATGGCGAGAAAGATCGTTGATTCTATAAGGAGGCTGGGCGGCAATATCACGGTCATGCACGTCTGTGGGACCCATCAGGACACGCTGGTCCGTTACGGGTTGGAGCCCATGCTCTCGGAGGTGGGGGTTACGATCCGACAGGGGCCCGGCTGCCCGGTTTGCGTCACTACCCCAAAGGAGATCGAGATGGCGGTCCGGATGGCGAGGTCCGGGGCCATCATCACATCCTTTGGGGACATGATCAGGGTCCCGGGAAAGGATAGGACACTCTCCCAGGTCAGGGCGGAGGGCGGCGACGTCAGGATCGTCTACTCCGTTACGGATTCGCTCAATATCGCCAGGGACAACCCCGAAAGAGAGGTGGTTTTCCTGGGAATAGGTTTCGAGACCACGGCCCCTACCACGTCCGCCCTTCTCATGAGGGAGGACCTGCCCGAGAACCTCTCGGTCCTCTCATACCACCGTACCGTCCCGCCTGCATTGAGGTTCCTTGCCTCCTCCGGGGAGGTCAGGCTCGACGGCGTTATAGAGCCGGGACACGTCTCGATGATAATCGGAGAGGAGCCCTACAGGTTCCTGTCGAGTGAGTTCTCCATGCCCCAGGTCATAGCGGGTTTCGAGCCACTGGACCTCCTGATGGCATGCCACGAGCTGGCAAGGCAGAAGCATGAGGGGGTGGCGGAATTGACCAACCTGTACGGCAGGGTGGTTAAACCGGAGGGGAACAGGGCGGCGATGGATGCGATGGAGAGGACCTTCGTCCCGATAGATATCCCCTGGAGGGGCTTTCCCACCATCCCCGGGTCCGGGCTGGGCATATCAAGGGAGTTCGAGCATGCGGATGCAAGGCTCAGGTTCCCGGAGATCATCGAGGAGGTACAGCAGCTTGATATCCCCGAGCCGCCGGGATGCAGGTGCGGGGAGGTCCTGAGGGGCATTATCGACCCCTACGACTGCCCCCTGTTCAAGAACGGATGCTCC